>NZ_LLYW01000027.1 GCF_001484195.1 Thermococcus celericrescens | reverse complement strand
CGCGGCCTCCACCAGCACGCCGGCCGTTTTTCTCCCCGTCACATAGACCCCGCATTCCCTCATCTCCGCCTCGATTCCGTAGTGGGACAGTGTCCGAACAATCGCGTCGAGCGTCGGGGGCACCAGCCCGGACACATCCGCCAGCCTCATATCCGGTCTGAGGATAACGGAGAAGTACAGTCCTCCCCTCCTGGATTCCCAGCGGCTCCCCCTGCGTCCCTTGCCCGATGTCTGCTCCCGGGCTATGACAAACGTCCATCCAGGCTCCCCATCCTCTGCGAGCTTCCCTGCAACGTCCATGGTCGATGGCGTTCTCAGAACGTAGTAGCTCCTCACGTCCAGCTCCCATGGGTACGGCTCCCCGGGCTCAGAGAGGAGCATATAGCCCTTCCTGGAGGAATCTATGGTGTAGCCGAGGGCGATCAGCTCCCGCACATGCTTCCATACGGCGACCCTGGATACTCCCAGCTCCGCGGCCATAGTGTCGCCGGATACCCTCTCACCCCTCCGGAGTATGCCCAGGATGCCCCTCTTAACACGGCTGTCCCTGATGAGTCCCCTCATGGCCATCGAGTTTCGTTAACTAAAACATTTTAAAGATTAACGTCTGCCTGCGGGTGATGGAAAGGAGGGTGGTAGGATGAACAATAGGGACGTGGCGTTTGCGGCGCTCTTCGCCGCCCTGACGGCGGTTGGTGCTCAAATAAGCATCCCTATAGGCCCGGTTCCGATAACGCTTCAGGTTCTGTTCGTTCTCCTCGGGGGGCTCGTTCTTGGTGCCAGGCTCGGCTTTCTAAGCCAGCTCGCTTACGTGGTCATGGGTGCGGTGGGGATCCCCGTGTTTGCAGGCCCCCAGGGCGGCTTCGCCGTCCTCTACGGGCCGACTGGGGGCTACATAGTCGCGTTTCCAATAGCGGCTTTTATAGCCGGATACCTAACGGAAAAAACGGAGAAAAAAGCGGGGATGCTCGCAGGCTCCCTGGGCGGCATCGCGGTCATCTATCTCCTGGGCTGGCTCAGGCTCGCTTTCTTCATGAACGGGGACTTTGAGAGTGCTTTCAGGCTTGGGGTGCTGCCCTTCGTGCCGTTTGATATCCTAAAGGCTACCGTGGCGGTGAGTGTAGCATGGGCGGTCAGAAAAATGGTGGAAACGGTGTGATGGCAGATCACGGCTCTGCCATCGCATCTTTCAGGGTTTTTACTGCCTGCTTCTGATGAAGCGCCGCTTCCCGCATATCAGGCAATATCTGGAGTTTCCTCAGGTTCCCAAGAACCGGTCCGTATCTACTTGCATTGGTGTAGTACTCCGCCGCGGTTGAATTGTAGCCCTGCGCCATCATGAGTGTCTCGATGAGTGTCTCGTTGTCCAGCCCACCCTCAACGGCCTCGAGATAGAGTGCGTTGTATTTTTCAAGAAGGGCCGTGTAGCGGCGGTAGTAATAGAAGTTGAGCATCATAAAGCTCACTCTCCGGGAGCTTACGACGGGTGCAGGGGTTGAATAACCGAGGTTCAGGGTCACCATTTCCTTATAGAAAGCGGCCCAGTCGGATCCCATTCTTGCAACGCTGTACTCAATGGTCAGACCCGTTACGAAGACCTTACCGCTCCCAAGGGAGTACAATACTGTGCTCGGCTTGGTGTTGTCGGGGGTTCCCAAAGGCGCCTGAACGGTGATTATCTCTGCATTCGCTGGAAGGTCTACGAAGTAACCGTGGCTTGCATAGCTACTTGTGAGGGTTGTACTGTTGGCAAGTACATAATCGTGGCTTGAATAGCTCTTCCTTATCTCCACCCCTCCGGGAAGCGGTGTAGTCCACAATCCGCCGCCCCATCCCCAGTTGGCAGCGTGTATCTCAAGGACATTTCCGGCCCTTACATATTCCTCAAGTTTGTCCATCTGAGACCCTATCTCATCGTAAAACCGCTGTCTCTGGTCACTGACAATGACGATCATGTCGTATGTGTCTATAAGATCCTGAGATGTTTTGCTCTGAAGTTCAGTACTCGTCATAACGTCGTATGGTACCCCCATGTCCGTGAGGGTATCCTCAACAGCAGGCGTACCCCAGGCATCAGAATTTTTCAAAATCAGTACGTTGTAATCCGTCAGCAGTTTGGCCGAGACGGATGGTGGGCCAATCATGGCCATTAAACTAAACAACACAAGCAGCGATAACGCCGCGCTCAAAATTTTTTTCATAACAACTCTCTCCCTTATGGTCCGAACCAAGTAGAAGCACTTTCGGAACTTCTACTCAAATATATTATAGACTTTACACTATTTAAGCTTTCCTACACAATTTTGAAAAATTTTCAATCACGTTTGTCCTTCCCGCTTGAGGGTCTCGACCGCGAACCTGATGTCGAAGGAGTTCCTTACCCTGAAGAAGCTCAGCGTCACCTTTGGGTTCCTCTTTGCCAGCTCCTCAATGGACAGCGGTTCGTAGTCTAGGAACTCCGTTACCCGGTTCAGATTCCGGTAGCCCTCGGCCAGGGCCGCCTCAATGGCATCGGCAAGGGCGTCAGGCTCGTAAACCGCATGCGTAACCTCCGCCGTCCCGTCCTTCCAGACCGGTATCAGCGCCTCCGGCTCGTTCTCGTAGAAGAGCCCGGTCATGTAGTTCACGAGGAAGGGCATTATCAGTGGCATGTTGCCCTCGGCCAGAAAGAACGGCTCCCCGGGGAGGGCTTTCAGGAGGGCCTCCATCTTGCTCCTTGCGGAAACAGGAAGGGGATTCGAGACGTGAAGGGAATAAGTCCTGAGCTTGTCCTTTCTGACCACCGTGATGACCTCATCTATCCTCTTGCTTGTGAGGAGCCTCCTCTCCGTGAGCCTGACGACCGGCTCATCTGCAACGGGCAGAGTGTAGTTCTCCCACCGCTTTTCTGGGAAGGCCAGGATTACCCCGAGCATGGTTGCCATCTCAACTCACTGTTTAAAAATTCAGCGTTTTGAAATTTTGCATGTGTTCTGTTACTGGAACCTGGCAAATCTGGGCGATGCTTCCAACCATAGCCGGAACGCTCTTCGTGCTTGCTGGCAGAGTTATTAGAGCCCACATCCGGAAATCAAGAACGTCTACCCCGAGCACATCGCGGAGGCCAAGAAGTTCTGGACTACACGCTTTGATTTTTCTTTTTTTATATTGTTCTTTAAACGTCATCCAACGAAAAGTTTATATGTTATCGAATAAGCAATTATTAACGGTGATGCCATGACTCGACTGGCATTGTTTTATTATGCTGGAAAGAAAATTACACCTAAAGAACAAATTGCAGAGTTTATAAAATATTTCGATGGAGTTGTGCTATTGTCTACCGACGAAGGAAAATATTCGAATTTTTCTACGCTCTTGAGTGACATGAAAAAGTTCGTAGCAGAATCCGGTTTGGGATTTGAAATATGGGTGGAAATCCCGTATTATGATGCTACTAAAACGCGCAGGACTCTCGAGGATATGAAGGATTGGGTAACTAAAGTCGAATCCTCTACTGTGGCCAGAAGGGTGACGGGGTACTACTTCAGTCTGGAGGGAGCAGGGGCCGTGTCTAGTGATTCTACTAAAATAAAAAACATTGTGAGTTACATTAGAGACACTTACAAAAAACCTGTACTGTGGATACCCATAGAAAGATGGGAGGACCGTGATCCATTGTATTTAACAAGAAAATGTGTACAAAAAGTAGGATTTACTCATGTAGCTCCGCAACCCCATTACTACATGGTCACCAACACTAAAGATGATTACTACAGACCAAATGGTATGAATTATCAAGATTTAAACGAGTTCATGTGGTTCTGCCATGAAAATGGGTTCGGTGTCGAGATGGAATGGGACTCAGCAGTTAGAGGGTATTGCGAGCACTGTGGGTACGGATGTAATGCTACAAAGTGTACGGAGCGAGCAAGAGATTATTTAGTGTCACTTGGTGACATTGAGAAAAGGTTCGGGAAGTTCCCATATGTAGTTTACTATTTAGCACAGACCTCAACAACTATCTAAAAGTGGTGAGGTAATGAAAAGAATCAATGTATTCAGAAGTGTCATTCTCCTCCTGTTTACTTTTGAATTATTTACATTGGGCTTAGGAAATGCAATAAGTGTATCTTGGAACGGAACAACCTGGGCCCTCTTGAGCGAAGAAAACGGAAGCTATTACCTGACGACGGTGGTGCCCGACGGACATCTCTCAAAGGTTCCGCTCCACCTCAACGGGACTCCCTGCGGTTTAGCGTGGAACGGAAGCGAGTGGCTGATTGAAACCTTCGTCCCGGACAGCGTGGTAGTTCAAACCCTCAACGGCTCCGTTCTCTTCGGGATACACAGTTACGACTGCAGGGGCTTCGCCTACCTTAACGGAACTTACTACGTCCCAATCTCGGAATCGGCGAGGATGGGGGACTGCTCTCTTTTCCAGGTCTCTTCGAACGGAAGCGTCGAGAAGACGATTCCCTGCGGTTCAATTGACGGCGCAGGGATCAAGGCGGTGGAAGGAAGGCTTTACTTCATTAACTGCACCAGAGTCTACGTTTACTCCAACGGGGCTTTTAAGAGGGTTCTGCAACTTGACAACTGTGCGGAAGATTTTGATATCCTTAACGGCAAAATCCTTCTGTGTTCCAACGGTCTCATCGAGCACTCCAAGAACGGTACGAAGGAGATAACAGATTCCTGCGACGCAATCAGTTGCAACGGGCGGGAATGCCTAATCGCGTCAAATGGGACGCTCTACATCTACGACGGAAACCTGAGTACTCTCGAGATAGAGGAGAAGGCACGAAACATCAACCCCAAAACCGTCGCAGTGGGGGTATTTCTCGTTTTCCTGACAATCTGGCTCCTGATGAGGAGAAAATCAGCCTGAGAGCTTCAGCTCTCTAAACTCTCCCCTTAACCACTCGAAGTAAAGAAAGGGAAAATCACCCCTTCAACCACCTCTTAAACCACCCGGCAATCAGCTCTAAGCGCTTAACCCTGTGCTTCGGCTTTCCGCCCCTGCTGAGGTCGTGGTTCTCTCCTGGGAAGAGCGCCAGCTCAACGGTCTTGCCGAGGTATTTGAGCGCCGTGTAGAACTGCAGTCCCTCGGGCAGCCAGCACCGGTAGTCCTCCATCGAGTGGATTACGAGCAGGGGCGTTTCAACGTTCGGCGCGTACTTCAGCGGGCTCTTATCCCAGTAGGCATCGGTGTTGCTCCAAGGGTCAGAGCCAATCTGGTCGGGCGCGAAGAAGTAGCCGATGTCCGTCGTTCCGAAGAAGCTCACCCAGTTGGAGATCGACCTCTGGGTTACCGCCGCTTTGAAGCGCTTCGTGTGTCCGACTATCCAGTTGGTCATGAAGCCGCCGTAGGAACCGCCGGTAACTCCTATCCTCTCCTCGTCGATGAAGTCGAAGCGCTTCAGCGCCTCGTCAACGACCTCCATCAGGTCCTGGTAATCTCTCTCCCCGTAGTGCTCCCTTATGTCCGCGAAGTCCTCGCCGTAGCCGTCGCTGCCGCGCGGGTTGGAGAATATCACGACGAAGCCTTTGGCAGTAAGAACGTGGAACTCGTGCATGAGGGAGTAGCCGTAGGCGGTTTTAGGCCCCCCGTGAATCTCCAGAACGGCGGGATATTTCTTTCCGGGCTCAAAATCAACGGGCTTCATGATCCAGGCGTCTATCTCAACGCCGTCGCTCGCTTTGACCCTGAAGTGCTCCGGTTTGGAGAGCTCGTACTCCTTTATCCAGCTGTTGAAGTCCGTAATCCTCTTCTCCTTTCCGTCGCGGAGGATGTAGAGCTCCGTTGGAGTGACCGCGTCCTGGGAGGTAAAGGCTACGTAGTCGCCGATGGCGAAGCTTTCAACGCTTCTATCGCTGCCGATGACGCGCTCGATTTTGCCTTTAAGGTTTACCCTAAAGAGGTTCGCCCTCGGGCCGTCCGTTGCCACGTAATAAACCCAGCCGTCTCTGAAAACCAGTTCTGCCCTCTGGCTTCCCCTAACGTCGCAGTTTAGGGAGTTGTATGCAGCCCTGTCGAGTTCCGCGGTGAGCTTCCTCATCTCGCCCGTCTCCGGGTTGTAGTGGTAGATGTGGGTGTTCGTCGGAATCCCGCGCTCGCGGATGTTGGCCTTGAGGATGAAGGTTCCATCGTCGAGGGGAATAAAGTCGCTCACGCTCCACTCTCCGGGGGTTAGCCTCTTTGCCTTCCTGCCCTCGAGGACGTAGAGGTCGCTCACCATCGGCTTCCTCTCGCGGTCTTCCTGGGCTATGAAGTAGAGCTTTCCTTCATAGAACCTAATCTGCGAGACGTCGAGGTTCTTCGGCGTTATGCTCCTCTTCCTGCCGGTCTCAAGGTCAACGAGATAGACCACGCTCCTCTTCCCGTAGACCCAGCCGACGCCGTTGAACCAGAAAGGAATTTCCTTGATGACGTGGACGTCGTCCTTTGGCTTCTTCTCAACGTCTATTGGCGTAACGACCGCTATGCTCTTACCATCCTCTGTGAAGCGGAGGTTCTTGATCCCGTACTTGAACTTCGCTAAAAGTCTCGCCTCGCCGCCGTCGGTTGGAATAACGTACAGCTCGGCCTCCTTGCTCTCCTTATCGCGCTTTGAGGTGAAGGCTATCAGCTTTCCGTCCGGGGAGAAGCGCGGGTTTCCGTCCTTCTTTCCGGAGGTGAAGGGCTTAACCTTTCTGCCGTCGTAGAGGTAGATCCTTGAGAAGTAGTCGTCCTTTTCAACGCTTATCTCCGTTACCTGGAAAACGAGCCTTCTCCTGAAGGCGTCGATGTTCCCGACGAGCTTGAACTTTTCGAGGTCTTTCTCGGTTAGGCCTTTCGCCATAGAAACCACCGAATTAATTCGGCTCTTTTCGTATAAAAGCTTAGCGTTTCGATAGCCGTCTCCGCGACGTATTTGCAACTGCGAAAGGTATTTAAAGACATTAACTTTGGTTGTTTTGATGAAACTCCCCAGGAGAAAATGTGTCGTGGCGCTCGCAATAGCTGGCATAGTTCTCTTAACCGTCGTCCAGTGGTGGAGCTATCGCCAGGTGGGCGAGGTTCTGGAGAACTATCCCCTCGCCGGCACGATGACGGGCTATGTCATGGAAAAACGTCCCCTGGTGCCTCACCTTTACGTGAGTTCTCTAAGGGGGCGCATAGTCGGTTACAGGCACGATCCGGACACCAGAAGGTATCTCGTTGTTGTCGAGGGGAAGATGGAAGGGTCCAGGAAATCGGAGGAGTACCTGGAACTGCTGGGCGTTGCTCGCGAGAGGTACTTTACCTTCCTCAACATCACGGCTGAGGAACTCACTGTCTGGTGGAACACAAAGAACGAGTCGTACCTCAACAGGGCGGCCTTTGACTTAGCCCACTCATTACCGTGGAAGGTCGAGCTGAGCACCCTGGAGCGTTCGGAGAACAGAACCCTTGTAATTGTGGAGCCGCCCTATCCATACGCCGTCCTGTACTCCTCCGGTTCAGCATGGTATCTGGGAACGTCCCTGCTTCTCATAGCCCTCGCGATTTACCTCCTCCACTCTGCATCTGAGGTGGTTGAATTCGTTTCCAGGAGAAAGACCTGGCTGGGAGTTCTTCTCGTTGGTTTGTTGGTTTTTGCAAGTCTGAGAAACTCGAGAGAAGACCCGCTAATGAGCCTGGGACCGATGTGGTGGACCAGCGATGGAGACTGCACCTACGTCACTTACGCCGTCGTTAGAAACGAAAAAGTGGACGATGTGCTGATTGATGCTATCAAAATGGCCAAGGACTGGGAAGTTTACGGAAGAAAGAGGGCACGGACGGTGGTGTTGCTCCTTTCACCAGACGAGGCGGAAAATCTCGTTGGCAGGTTAAAGGAAGTGACCACGGTCAAGGCCGTTTCCGTTCAGCTTCACGCCAGCAGGAGAGATGAAATGTGGAGGGAAGCACTGGTTCCGGCTTATCTAGACCTGCTGAACCTTTACGGTGATGTTCTACCCGATGAAGCGTTTGTCGCCCTCTTTAATGTTTCCAAAGACCTGGTTGGAGTGGAGAGCGTGATTTATCCCAACTGCGGTGACATGAGGGTGGTTCGGATAATACTGGAGGGATAGGAATGGGAAAGGGATTCTCAGAATGAAGTTCCCATTTAGGCACGGGGATGTGAGCTTCGTAGGAGAGTGGCCCACTTTATATTCCCATGAAACAGCCCTGACAGGTGCATGGCACATGAAGTCAGTTCCAAAAGTCGTTTCAACGGTGCTTTCGACTGCCCTCATCTTTATGATCCTGATCTCCGCTGCCCAGTGGGTAGCGTACGAGAATGCCGAGGAGAAGGCCCGCTCGCTTCCCTGCAACCTCTCCCCCGCGCCGTACAGGCTCGAGGTCGAGTCGTTCCTTCCGCCGGGGGAACTCCTTGATGAAGCAATCGGCCACCGCTACGGTTTCTCCGGCGAGCTTGAGATGGTAGTGCCCAGAAAGCTCGGGGAGCCAAATCCGGAGTACGAAGACCTCTCCTGGCACCTTTCCCGGGAGCTGGACGACTCGGTAACCTATCTCAGAGGCTTTCTCGCGAACGGGAGCGACGAGGAGGTTGAGATGGCATTTCAGGTGGTGGAGAGGAGCTACTTCATGTTCAGGCTTGAAGAAAGGCTCTGCCTGAAGAACCTGACGGCCGTGACTTTCAGGCCGGCTCCTCCCCTGAAGTGGGTCCTGTCATCGAGGTCTGCCCTGGAAAAGCTCAGCGAGTACCGGGACTTTAGGGCGATGCTGTTCGGGACGGCCGTTGCTTTTTCCCTCGTCGGCATTTTCTGGCTCTGGCTCTTCCTCGTTGCAAAGCTGCCCCTCAACGGTCCACCCAGGGTGATTGTAGCGCTCCTTTTAATGATCATCCTCTTCGGCTCCGCCATTCCGGCGCTGAAGCTCACCTATCCAAACGGAGAAAACGACCACCCAACGCCGGCCCACCCCAGGTGTGACGTTGTCCACCTGGAGGACTGCCACTCCGTGCTCTTCCACGCGGCCCTCGACTACATGGGTGACGACAGGAGAACCGCCACCTGCGAGACCCTCGCGTACCTGGAGAAACGCCTGAGAAAAGATGAAATGGAAAGACTGGCTGAGGTGCTGGAACCGGACTGCACCTGACGCCACCTTTTTAAATCCCCCTTCTCCCCTTTATCCGGGAGGTGGCGGCCGTGACCGTCAAGGTCCGCTTTGACAAGGAAGTGAGAGAATACGCCAAAGGCGAGAAGGTTAAGGACGATGTTCTCAGGCTCACCGAGACTGCCCTGGCGCAGGCGCTTGAGAAGTTCCACAGAAGGATGATTCTGATAGAGGGCGATACGCCGCGAAAGGCGGAGCTGGCTGGAATTCTGGCCGGAGCTTCAGCGCGCGTTTTGAGCGATGCCCTGGAGGAACTGAAGAAAAAGCGCCTCCGCGATGAGAGTGAGGATGGGATACAGGTTCTCTACGCAACGGACGCCCTGGGGGAGGACACCTTCGGGCGGAAGCGTTACGAAGCATTCAGAAAGCACTTTGACGTCCTCGCGGGCTCAAACGCCGATGTGAAGGCCGTGACCTTCAAGCACACCCGCGACATACTCGGAAGGACGTACGACCTGCTCGTTCTGGACATGAGCTACGACTACTCCCCCAACGACCTCGGCAGGATAATCGAGACCGTCCGCGGAGGGGGACTCATCTTCATCCTGGCCCATCCCTTTGAGAAGTGGAAGAAGATGTGGACGGGCTTCCACAAGAGCCTCGTCACGCCACCCTACACGATAGACGACGTGAAGAAGCGCTTCAACAGGCGCATCATCCGTAAGTTCACCAAATACGACGGGATATACATCATCACCGAGAACGGCAAGCTCAGGAAGAAGCCGAAGCGGAACAAGACCCAGGCAAAGATTAAGGGCCGCCGGGGCGTTGAGATTCCAGGCGAGACGGTTTTCCCGCGCGAGCTGTACGAGATGGCGCTCACCGAGGGCCAGGTTGAGGTTCTAAGGGCCTTCGAGGGGCTGGTCGAGGAGGAGGGCATGCTCGTCCTCACGGCGGACAGGGGCCGTGGAAAGAGCGTCTCCGTCGGAATAGCCGCGATAGGGCTTGCTCTCGCCCTTAACAAGCGCACCCGCATCGTTGTAACCGCCCCCGAGCCGGAGAACGTCCAGGCCCTCTTCCGCTTCGCAAAGCGCGCCCTCGAGAAGCTAGGCTTCAAGCCCTACGTCGTCGAGGAAAAGGGTCTCATAAAGGAGCTATACGCAAGGAAGATTGGACTGAGATATTACCCGCCGGCCGAGGGGTACCGCAAGAGCGCCGACCTCTACATCCTGGACGAGGCCGCCGGAATCCACGTTCCCATACTCCACAAGTACCTGGACAAGCCGCGCGTCGTCTACTCCTCGACGATACACGGCTACGAGGGTGCCGGAAGGGGCTTCTCCGTCAAGTTCCTGAAGAAGGCCCGTGAGAAAAGGGAATTCAAGGAGCTTCACATGGACGAGCCGATCCGCTATGCGGAAGGCGACCCCATCGAGAAGTGGCTCTTCGACGTCCTCCTGCTCGATGCTGAGCCGGTTGAGCTGACGGAGGAGGACTACGAGCTCATCAAGAACAAGGAGGTCTACTTTGAGGAGCCGGATCTGGACGACTGGTTCGAGCACGACAGGGAAGACTTAAGAAACTTCGTCGGTATCTACATCCTCGCCCACTACCGCAACAGGCCGAGCGATGTGGCCCTGCTCGCCGATGCGCCGCATCACGAGGCCAGGGTGCTCCGTTTGAAGAACGGGAAAATCGTTACCGCCGTGCAGATAGCCAAGGAGGGCGGTATTCCAAAGAAGGTCATAGAGAAGATGGCCAAGGGCTACAAGCCGCGCGGGAACATAATCCCGGACATGATGGTCAAGCACCACATGCTCAAGGAGTTCGCCAAGCTGAAGGGATACAGGATAGTCAGGATAGCCACCCACCCGGACGCGATGGACATGGGGCTGGGGAGTAAAGCCCTTGAACTGCTGGAGAAGGAGGCGAGGGAAAAGGGCCTCGACTGGATAGGCTCGGGCTTCGGTGCGAGTGAAGAACTGGCCCGCTTCTGGGTCAAGAACGGCTTCGCGGTGGTGCACCTCAGTCCAGCCCGCAACCCTGTCAGCGGTGAGTTCACCGCGATAGTCCTCAAGCCGATAAGCGAGAGGGCGAAGAGGCTCATTCGCCAGGCCAGCGATGAGTTCAGAATCAGGCTCACAGAGTGGCTGGGCGACACCCACAGGGAGCTTGAGCCTGAGATAGCGCGCTGGCTCTTCGAGACGCCCTTCGGTGAGGCCGTGGATTACCCGATTCACCTCACCGACGTCCAGAAGAAGAGGCTGGACGCCTTCACGGGCAAGGTTCTCACCTACGACACCGTGCTCGACGCGGTCAAGCCGATAGTGAAGCTCTACTTCCTGGACGGCTGGATGAAGCCCTACCTCGACGAACGCCAGATAAAACTCCTGATCTACCGCGTGCTCCAGGCCCACAGCTGGGAGGAAACCGCGAAGCTCATAGACAGAACCGAAACCTTCACAATGATAGAGGTGCGCGACATCATCAGGG
Source organism: Thermococcus celericrescens (assembly GCF_001484195.1). Taxonomy (NCBI): domain Archaea; kingdom Methanobacteriati; phylum Methanobacteriota; class Thermococci; order Thermococcales; family Thermococcaceae; genus Thermococcus; species Thermococcus celericrescens. The sequence continues at coordinate 26,287 of NZ_LLYW01000027.1, read as the reverse complement.
GCCTCTGGTACTACTATAAGCGGCTCCTTTAAGTCCCTCTTTTTTGTGCGGCTTGTATCCCCGCACTCGATAACGACATACGATTTCCGGGAGTCAACCTTTTTATAGGATTGTCCCGTAGGTAGAGTGTATCACTCTGATCGCGTGATTGGTTGAACAATTTCAACGGTGACTCCCTATGGCGGGCAGCAACTGGGAGCGGATAATATCGATGACGAAGGACGGGATGAGGAGCATCGGAATGATGCGGAGAAAGATGAGCCGGGGAAAGAGGATAGCTCTTCTCATTGATGGCCCGAATATTCTTCGTAAGGAGTTCGGGATAAAGCTTGAGGACATAGTCGAGGCCCTCGAGGGACTCGGCGACCTGCGCGTTGCCAAGGTTGTCCTCAACCAGTACGCCCCCCAGGGACTCATCGAAGCCGTCTCGAACCAGGGGTTCGACACCATGGTCGTCTCCGGTGAGACCGGGGTGAAGCTCGCGGTTGAGGCGATGCGCGAGATATACAACCAGAATATCGATGCCATAGCCATAGCAACCCGAAATGCGGAGTTCCTCCCGGTCATCCTCAAGGCCAAGGAGAAGGGCAAGGAGACGATAGTGCTCGGCATAGAGCCGGGCTTTTCCGCGGCCCTCAAGCACGCGGCGGACTACACAATAATCCTGAACCCGAAGGGTGATGAGGAATGAAGGAGACCCTCTTCAAGGTGCTCCGCAGGGGCGAAAAGGAGGTCGAGGCCGAGCCCCCCAAGCACGTGAGGGGCAAGAGCATCGGCCTGATAATCGACGGTCCGAATATTCTCCGCAAGGAGTTCGGGATAAAGCTCGAGGACATAGTCGAGGCGCTTGAGAGGATCGGAAAGATACGCGTTGCCAAGGTTGTCCTCAATCAGTACGCCCCCCAGGGACTCATCGAAGCCGTCGTCAATCAGGGACTCGAGCCGATAATCGTCGCCGGTGACACGGACGTCAGGATAGCGATAGAGGCAATGGAGCTCATCTACAACTCGGACGTCGAGGTCATCGCCCTGGCCACCCGCGATGCGGACTTTCTCCCCCTCATCAACGAGGCCAAACGTAAGGGTAAGGAGACCATAGCCATAGGCGTTGAACCCGGCTTTTCCGTGGCCCTTCAGAACGCGGCCGACTACGTGATAAGAATGGAGAGAAAGGGGGAGGAACGGGCAAATAACTTTTAAGTCCCTTCCCTATTCTACCGTTCTGGTTAGCCGTAACTTTTGTAAAGTTTGTGAGCATGCCTCGTCACGGCCAACCTTCCGGCCTCTCGTCTTCATTGGCTGGCTTTCGGGGGGAACGGAAACTCCCCACATCTTCATGAATTTTCGCAGTCCCCATTTGGGCTTACAAACCCCACATACCAGGGACTATCACACCACTCAAAAACAAAGCCCAAGAATATTTTAAAAATTACGCAAACCAAAAGACACCAAATGTTTTAAATGCTACCAACCAAGAAACAGCCCGGTGGGAGAAAGTGATAGTTGAAATAATCCTCTTCGCCGTTGGTCTGGTTCTTCTCATCAAGGGGAGCGATTACTTCGTGGAGGCGGCCTCCCGCGTCGCCAAGGGGTTCGGCGTCAGTGAGTTCATAATCGCACTCGTCCTCGCGAGCATCGCCACCACACTGCCGGAGGTAACGGTCTCGGCCATATCCTCCTACCAGGGGAACCCGGACATCGCCCTGGGAAACGCCATAGGAAGCGCCCTCGCCAACATAGCTCTCATCCTCGGAGTCTCGGCCCTGATAATGCCCCTCAGCGTTGAGAGAGCCGCCTGGAAAAATGCCCTCTTCATGGTGGCCGTCACCGCCTACGCGGGCCTGCTCATGCACGACGGGACCATAAGCCGGCTCGACGGTGCCAGCCTCATACTCATCTACTTCGGCTTCCTCTACTACCTCTACCGGAAGCACATGACGCTCGAGGAACTTCCCGAGGGCGGAACCCGTGACCCCCGCAGGGATGCCCTGATAATGCTCGGAAGCGGTCTGGTCGTGGTCATCGGCGCCAAACTGGTCGTGGACAGCGCCGTAACGATAGCCAGGGCCTACGGTGTCCCGGAAATCGTGATCGGTCTGACGATGGTGTCCATAGGCACCTCCCTGCCGGAGCTCACGAACTCCCTCATGGCCACCCTCAAGAGGCTGCCCAACATAAGCGTCGGCAACATAATCGGCGCCAACATACTCGACGTGCTTATGGTCATAGGAATAGCGTCTCTGATAAACCCCATAAAGGTGGATGCGACGGTTTACACCTTCACCCTGCCGCTGACCCTCCTCGTTATGGGGCTCCTAACCGCCGTCCTGAGGCTCACGGGAAGGATAGACAGGGTTACTGCGGGTGTTTTTCTGGCAGTGTACGCATACTTCCTGTACGCCTACACCACCGGTGCCGTGAGGCTCTGACTTCATTCTCAACTTTTTCCGACTTCCCGAAACTGGGAAGCAAAGCTTTATTAATCCGGTTATTACCCCCTTATTGGGAATCAAAACCGAGTATTTGGAGGTGTTGCCATGAGGAAGCTTGGTGCGTTCCTCGCCGTGCTGCTGCTCCTGGGTCTCCTGGTTCCAAAACCGGTCGCGGCTGAAGAGACGCTGACGGTTTACTCCTACGACAGTATCGAGTGGTGGATGAAGGAGATAGTACCGCTTTTCGAACAGAAGTACGGGGTCAAGGTGAACCTCGTCCTCATCGGTGACGCCGGTGAGGTTCTAAACAGGCTTATCCTCGAGAAGGACAATCCCCAGGCTGACGTCGTTGTGGGCATAGACAACAGCTACCTGGCGAAGGCCATAGACGCAGGTGTGCTGGAGCCGTACAAGCCCGCCAACGCAGACGTAATTCCGGACTGGATCGTTGAGAAGTTCGACCCGACCTACCACCTCACGCCCTACGACTACGGTTTCATAGCCATCAACTACCGCAAGGACATGGTTCAGAACCCGCCGAGCAGCCTCGAAGACCTCACCAAGCCGGAGTGGAAGGGCAAGCTGATAATCGAAGACCCGCGCACGAGCTCGCCGGGAATGGCCTTCCTCCTCTGGACGATAGCGGTCTACGGCGACGACTGGCTCTACTACTGGGAGAAACTGAAGGAGAACGACGTTCAGATAGTCAAGGGCTGGAGCGAGGCGTGGGGTGCGTTCAGCGAGGGTGAGTACCCGCTCGTCCTCAGCTACGCCACCTCCCCAGCTGCAACCGTCTACTACGACAACAACACCAACGTCGGAGCCGTCGCCTTCAGGGAGGGCAACTACCTCCAGATAGAGGGCGCGGGAATAATCAAAGGCGCCAAGAACAAGGAGCTGGCCAAGAAGTTCATCGAGTTCCTCATAAGCGAGGAGGCTCAGGAGAAGCTCCCACTCAACCAGTGGATGTACCCAGTTAACGGAGACGTTGAACTCCCGGAGGTCTTCCAGTACGCGGTTAAGGTGGACAAGCCCGTCGCAATAGACTCCAGGGAGATAGAGACCAACTACGAGACCTGGCTCAAGCAGTGGACCCAGCTCATGGTCGAGGGCAAGAGCCCGGATGAGATACTCGGGAAGACGACCACCGAAACCGGCGGGGAAACCGATAACACTGGCATATGCGGGCCGGCCCTGATGGTTGGCCTCGCCGTGCTCCCGCTCCTCCTCAGGAGGAGGCGGTGAGGTTTCTTCCTTTTCTCCCCACCGTAACTTTTATAAGAGCGCCCCTGCACCTTAGGAGCGAGGGCCCGTAGCCTAGCAGGATAGGGCGTCGGCCTTCTAAGCCGGAGGTCGCGGGTTCGAATCCCGCCGGGCCCGCCACAAGAAACTTTGCCTGCGACATTGTTTACTGATCCGCTATCTAAAACGGGATGCTCTTCTAGGACGACCCTCGAACTATACGTACATAGTAACCTACACAGATACATACACAAAAACTACTTATTAAGGTAAAGCGACGTGTATAGTGCAATATGTTCTGCAGTTGGGGGGAGTGCCATGCAAAAAGCACTACACTCGGACTTTGGCTATACTCCGAGAGAGAGAGACTTGGAAGAGTCCATTAACGAAGCTTTTGATGAAGTGTTTCATATTTTGAGAGGGGTTTCCGAAGAGAACCTCGATTCCCACATTCAGATGGAAATTAACGATGCCATCAGGAACCTGGAAAAGCTCAAGGAGGCCCTTGGAACTACTGTGCATACCGTATCCGAAGTCTCACATGATGTTCAGTCAAAGATAGATTCCCTCTCCCAGAATATTCAAGGCATCGGCGAGGCAATTAACCAGGTGACTGAGGCTATAAGTCAGGTCAGCATCGAAGCCCAGCGCCAGCAGGAGACGATTTCTGAAATCAAAAACGCAATGGATGTCGTTCAGGATACCGTCGCTGTTACCAGCCAAGCCACTGATCATGTGAGTGCAGCTGTGGATGAGGTCGTCTCTATCTCCAAGGAGGGGGAAGAGAGGGGCAGACTTGCGACTCAGGAGATTACGAAGATTCAGGATGTTATGACGAACATTACGCAGACTATCCAGGCTGTGAAGGAGATGGGAAAACAGATTGGAGAGATAACCAACGTTATTACTGGTATTGCCGGGCAGACAAACCTTCTGGCTCTCAACGCGGCGATTGAAGCTGCAAGAGCTGGGGAGGCCGGCAGGGGCTTCGCGGTCGTCGCCCAGGAGATCCGCAAACTTGCGGAGGAAAGCAAGGATGCCGCGAACAACATCAAAAAGATAATTGAGACGATGACCGAAAGGGTTGATGAAGCTGCCAGTGCGGCTGAGAATGGTGTTAGTGTAGTGGAAGAAGCAAGTGGCATCCTAGAAGAAACCATTGCATACATGACCAACATCAACGAACTCGTGTCTGAACTTGGTCCCCAGATGGAAGAACTGAAACAGAAGGTCGAAGAGGCGGAGAATGAAGTTCAGAAGGTTCTTCAGGCTGTAGATGCTCTCGCTGCGAGTGCCGAGGAAAACACTGCAGCTGCGGAGGAGGTCAGCTCCTCGGCTCAGGAACAGAATGCTGCTCTTGAAGAAATCTCTAGGGCAACAGACGAACTCCATAGAAGAATGGAGGATCTCATAGCGCTCCTGACCAAGGGGCTTTAACCTTTTCCCTACCCTTTTCGGGGGTGGAATTATGGAGCACCAGTTTGTTGCATTTACCGTTGGATCAGAGGAGTTCTGCATGGACATTTCGAAAGTTCGTGAGATCAAGGAGATGATGCCAATAACAAAGGTACCACAGGCGCCGGAAGAAGTGGAGGGTATTGTAAATCTAAGGGGACAGGTAATCCCAATATTGAACTTGAAGAAAGTCCTTGGGTACTATGAGGAGGGTCCCATCGAAGACAAGAAGATAATTCTCGTTGATGCCGGGGAGGATATCGTGGGCTTCGTTGTGGACGATGTCTCGGACGTCGTGTCCTTAAATGAGGAACAAATTGAAAAAGTTCCCCGAGCACTGGAATCCCAGCAGAGCCAGTATTTAAGGGGCATCGCCAAGAAGGGGGATAGGCTCCTTTTAATCCTGGAACTGGATAGGTTCTCGCACAATGGCGACTCTTTTTAAGCCCTGGGTCGGCAGTGTTTTAATTTTTCCCTTTGAGACCGTGCCATGAGATAAAGGAGATAATGGAAAGCGGGCTCACGGATACAGCCTGCTCGGCGTCCTCGGGAACAGGGTTGCCCAGCGGACGTGGTCGAGCTTCAGCACCCAGGCGACGAGCCTCTCAAGGCCGAGGCCGAAGCCGCTGTGCGGAACGCTGCCGTACTTCCTGAGGTCGAGGTACCATCCGTAGTCCTCCGGCTTCATGCCCTCCTCTAAGATGCGCTGCACGAGCTTGTTGTAGTCGTCCTCACGCTGGGAACCGCCGATGATCTCGCCGTACCCCTCGGGCGCGAGCATGTCCGCGGCGAGAACCTTGCGCGGGTCCTCCGGGTCCTCCTTCATGTAGAATGCTTTAATGCCCTTTGGATAGCCGTAGACGAAGAACGGGGCCTCGAACTCCTGGGTGAGGATCCTCTCCTCGTCGGCGCCCATGTCCTCTCCCCACTCTATCTCGACGCCCTTGCTCTGGAGGATGTCTATGGCTTCGTCGTAGCTCACCCTCGGGAAGGGCGGAACCGCGTTCTTGAGGGTGGTTAAGTCTTTCCTGAAGGTCTCAACCTCGCTCTTTCTGAGTTCCAGGGTGCGCTGAACCATGTAGCTGACGAGCTCCTCCTCGACCTTCATGATGTCCCAGAGGTCCATCCACGCCGCTTCAAGCTCAAGGTGCCAGAACTCGGTGAGGTGCCTCCTGGTCCTGCTCTTCTCCGCTCTAAAGCTCGGCGTGAGCGACCAGACTTTTTCAAGGCCGAAGATGGCGGCCTCAAGGTAGAGCTGGGCCGACTGACTGAGGTAGGCCGTCCTGTCGAAGTACTTGAGCTTGAAGAGCGTCGCTCCACCCTCGACGGCACCGGTGACGAGTATCGGGGGAAAGACCTCGTACCAACCGTCCTGGAGGAGCCACTCTCTAGCTGCTTGCATCATCGTCGCCTTGACCTTCATTATCGTGGCGACCTTGGGTGAGTGCAGGTGAAGGTGCCTGACGTCGAGGAGGAACTCTTCGCTCGCGTCCTTCGTTATCGGGAAGAAGTCCACGTTCTGCACGATCTCAATTCTGTCCGCCTGAATCTCAACACCGGTGGGCGCGCGGGGGTCTGCCCTGACGGTTCCTTCGATGATGACGCTCGACTCTATACCCGCCTTTTTGGCTTTTTCGTAGGCTTCCTCACTCAGCTCTTTCTTAAATATGGCCTGAATTATCCCGCTTGAATCGCGGAGGACTATGAAGACCTTCTTTCCCACTTCCCTCTTTCTGTAAACCCATCCTGCGAGCTTGACGCGTTTACCTTCCATATCGGGCTGAACATCGACACAGTAAATCTTATCAATCATCATTACCACCTCCAGAGGCTTTGAGGGGGGCTTTATAACGGTAGCGATTTGGAGCAACGGCTCCCAGAAGAGCGTCAATTCGGCCACAGGGTGACCGTCCCAATCCCGAGTCTGACGATTATCAGTAGTGGCATGGGGGATATTCGGGACACTCCCCATTTAAACCCTTTGGGCAACTTTATGTCGATATGTCAAAATATTTAAGTACCTGCGCGTCAGATGTCCAAGAGGGTGATGGGATGTTCGCACTTATAGGAACCGCCGTTGACTGCGGATCGGCCAGAAAGAACATCGCGGTCATAGTGGAAAACGGGTTCATTCGGGACGTCATCCCCCGGAAAAGGGTCGGTGAATACGCCGTCGATGAAGTTTACGGGGGAGACGGCTACATCATCCTGCCTGGCCTGGTCAACGCCCACACCCACACCGCCATGTCGAAGTTCCGGGGCCTTGGTGAGGACGTGCCTATAGAAAGGTGGCTCAGCGACGTCATATGGCCCGCGGAGCTGGAGTGGGAGCCCGGGGACGTTCGCCGCTGGGCGCTCCTCGGAATGGCTGAGGCGCTGGCCAACGGTTCGACGACGATAAACGACCACTACTTCTTCGCCGACGAAATAGCGAAGGCTGCCCAGGAAGTTGGAATAAGGGCCTTCATCGGCCAGACCGTTATGGATACGATTGACTTCCCTATAGCCGCGCCCGAGGAGGGCTTCAGGTTCTTTAAGGACTGGGTGGGGAAGGATGAGCTCGTGACCCCCACCCTCGCGCCCCACGCCACCAACACGGTGTCCCTCGAGCTGATGAGGGAAATCGGCGAGTTTGCCCGCGGTAGGAACGCCCTGATTCACGTTCACCTCTCCCAGAGCATGGGGGAGGTGCTGGAGGTCAAACGCCGCTACGGTCTCTCCCCCGTGGAATACCTCAAAAGGGCCGGCGTACTTGGGGACAACCTTATTGGCGTCCACGGCATCTATCTGAGCGATTCAGAGGTTTCCCTCTACGCGAAAAGCGGTGCGGCGCTCGTTCACTGCTCCCTGAGCATGGCAAAGCTTGAGGGAAGGATAGCCCCGATAATAGAACTCTTTGAGAGGGGAACGAACATCGCCCTCGGAAACGACTCCCCTAATCCAGTGGGCCTGATGGACATGTTCACGGAGATGCGCTTCGCGGCGGTTCTGAACAAGGTCTGGAGGAGAAGAACTGACGTCGCCTCGGCGAGGGAAGTTTTCCGCTGGGCTACGGTCGGGGGTGCAAAGGCCCTCGGGCTGAGGGCGGGCCTCATAAAGCCCGGCTACCTCGCGGATCTAGTCCTGATAAACGCCAGAAAGGCCCAGTTCCTTCCCGGGGAGAACCCACACTCCCATGTGGTTTACTCGGCCCGGGGAAGCGATGTCGAGCTGGTCATGGTGAACGGAGAGATCGTTTACAGAAACGGCCTGTTCACGAAACTTGGAAAAAGGATGGAGGAGCTGTGGGCGGAGTTCAGACCTTCCTGACCATGAGCTTGACGCCGTCCACATTGACGACCTCAACGGTGTCGCCGATTCCGGGCTTTTCGTCCCCCTCGGCCAGCGCTATCCACCTGTCCCCCTCAAGCTCGACGATGTAGTGGTCCTTTCCTATTTCAACCACCTTCCCGCGCTTGCCCTTCAGCTCGAAGGTGTACTTGCCCTTTCCGGCATCCTGGACATCATTTCTTACGTAGCGGCCAACGATTATGTACGAGATTACCGCCGCTATGAGGGCCGCGACGAAGCTCTCCGTGAAGCTCACCCCGAACCCCATCAGGAGCCCCATGACGACCATCGCTATTCCGATCGGGGTTATGAACGCGGTAACCATCATGTCCAGGGCTATCACGAGGAGGCCGAGGATAAGAAGGGAAATTGGGAGCGCTTCCATGCTCACCACCATCAAAAATTAAGAAAGGGCCTTTAAGCCTTTTCCGGATTCAAATCTGAGCCACCTTCACCCGGCTCGGAGGGGGTCACTTCCTCCCCACCATCGCCGCTGGAAGGCTTGGGCGTCTCGGGCATCGGGATGTCCTTCACCTTCTGGAGTATCCTCAGCAGTCCGATTAGGGATTCGGTGTCGTAGGGCACGATCAGGTTGCCCTGCCTTCCGAGCTCGGGGAGCTTCTCGATGTACTGGAGGGCGAGGTACTTCTCGTCGGCCATCGAGAGTGCCTCGAGAACCTTCCGTATTGCCTCGGCCTGACCTTCCGCGACCAGTATCTGCCTCTGCTTCTCACCCTCGGCCTGGAGTATGGCTGCCTGCTTTTCACCCTCGGCTTTCTTTATCTTGCTCTCCCTTTCGCCCTCCGCGAGGAGTATCATGGCCCTCTTCTCACGCTCAGCAGTCATCTGCTTGGCCATGGCCTCCTGTATGTCCCGCGGCGGGTCTATGCGCTGTATCTCAACGCGGGTTATCTTGACACCCCAGCGGTCGGTTATCTTGTCAAGCTCTTCCCTCAGCTTGGCGTTGATGATGTCCCTTCCGCTCAGCGTTTCGTCGAGCTCCATCTCACCGATGATGGCACGGAGGTTGGTCTGGGCGAGCTTGATGATGGCCATCAGGAAGTTGCTGACGTTGTAAACGACCTTGACGGGGTCGAGTATCTGGTAGTAAACGATGGCATCGACGGTGACGACGACGTTGTCCTTACAGATGACCTCCTGCGGCGGCACATCGACGACGTGCTCGCGCATGTCCACAACCTTGACGCGCTCCATGAAGGGTATTATGAAGTGTATTCCCGGTTCCAGGATTCTGTTGAACTTTCCGAGCCTCTCGACGAGACCCTTCTGATACGGACGGATCACCTTCACGCTCAGCAGAAGCATTATCAAAAGGAACACTCCGATTATGATAAGCGCTGCTCCAGCAAATGGCATTACTATCTCCTCCGGTTAGTGTTCATAAGCCCTGAAGTGAAACCATTTAAAAACCTTGGGGAGGGAGCGGCTGCATCCCAGTCGCATTTATAAACCCCCGCTCCCTTCTCGCCTCAGGTGAGAGAAAATGGGAAGGCCGGTATTCCTCGGTAAGGCTTACATAAACTGGTGCGAGAAGTGCAACGTCCCGCTCATCGGAGATAGCTGTGCCGTCCACGGAAAGGAGAGCGTTTTCCGCCTTAACATCACTCCCCCGGGCGATTTGAGGTTCGCCTTTGAAAAGGACATTGAATTCATACGCTCGGTCTTCAGGGAGCACTACGGCGTCGACCTCGGCGAGCTGTTCGAGGGGAAGGTGGTGCTCCTCAACAAGACGCCCGGGGAGGATGACACCTACGAGGTAATACTCGATGGCTACGTCTTCGGCTGGATACGCTTCGACCCGCTGGAGCTGAAGTGGAAGCCCGGCCTGAAGGTCGAGGGGGCAATGGCGCTGTGGAAGCGCTTTGGGAAGTCAATGGGGAAGTGGATAATCGTCGATGAAGGTGCCATAGAGCCGATCCTTAACGGCTCCAACCTCCTGCCCGTCGGGATAATCGAGGCGGAGCAGAGCATAAGGCGGAACGACGACGTAATCCTCGTCTCCGAGAGCGGTGAGGTCATCGCAACCGGCATAGCGAAGAAGGACTACGAATCCCTGGCCAACAAAGAGCGCGGAACCGGCGTTAAGGTCAGGCGGCAAAAGGCGGTAAACTACCGCGAGAGAAGGAAGGCCACGATGGAAGATGTGCTGAGGGCAAACAGCATCGAGCTCGAGAAGAAGGTGGCGGAAGCGAAGCGCTTCATGAGAAAAACTGCCATGCGCTACTCCGACCTGCCGATAGCGGTGGCCTTCTCCGGCGGAAAGGACAGCCTGGCGGTTCTCGGCCTGGCTCTGGAGGAGTTCGGCGACGAGGGCTTCACCGTCTTCTTTAACAACACCGGCATAGAGTTCCCGGAAACGCTCGAATACGTCGAGGAGCTGAGGAAGGAGCTTGAGCCAAAGGGGATTAAGTTCATAGTTGCCGATGCCGGCGACGCCTTCTGGCGCGCCCTTCACGTCTTTTCCCCGCCGGGCAGGGACTACCGCTGGTGCTGTAAAGTAACGAAGCTCGGCCCGATAACCATGGCGATAAAGGAGAACTACCCGAAGGGCGTTCTCATGTTCGTCGGTCAGAGGAAGTACGAGAGCATAAAGAGGTTTAAACAGCCGAGGGTCTGGAAGAACCCCTGGGTGCCGAACGAGACCGGAGCATCGCCGATATTCCACTGGCGCGCGCTGGAGGTCTGGCTCTACATCTTCAGCAGGAACCTCAAGTACAACCCGCTCTACGAGGACAGACTTGACAGAATAGGCTGTTTCCTCTGCCCGAGCGCCTCCCTGGCGGAAATCTACACCCTCAAGGAGGAGAAGCCCGAACTCTGGGCCAGGTGGGAGAACGAGCTCAAACGCTGGGGGAAGCGCTTTGGAATGCCTGACGAGTGGATAACCTACGGCTTCTGGCGGTGGAAGAAGCTCAGCAGGGGCGAGAAGGCGATAGCGAAGGAGCTGGGCGTGGATGTTCCGGAGGAGCGCTCCTGGGAGCCCGTGAAGTATTCGATGGTGGAGAACGATGACGGCACCTTCACGGTTCGTTTCAACACCGTCGTGAACCTGAGGAGGATTAAAGAGGTCGCCCCGATCCTTGGAGAGGTCGAGGAGGGCGAAAACTACATAAGAGCAGGGGAGGTTATCTTTAGGGAGGACGGCGCATACACCGGAGACTTCGGCGAGGGAGTTCAGGCGTACTACCTCATAAAGAGGGCCTACGAGTGCGTCGGCTGCGGCGTCTGCGTCGGTAAGTGTCCGGAAGGGGCGCTCAGCATCGACCCGAGGAGCAGAAAGATCGTCGTGAACGGTGAGCTCTGCACCCACTGCAGGGAGTGTATGGACGTATGCCCTCTGCTGAAAATCAAAAACCCCGCGGAAGGAAGCCAGCTTTAATTGGGTTAGTCTCCATTCTCCTCTTCCTCTCTTTCGCGCTCCACGGTGTGGGCGCACAGGAATACGACTACGAGATAAACGCCTACGCCGTCTATTTCGACGTGGTTACTCCCAGCCAGGTGGAGGAGACGATTGAGATTGATTTAACTTCCCATACAAACCTCAGCCAGTACGTTATCTACACGGACTACCCCGTGGAGGATCCGCGGGCCGTTCTAGACCTTCAGAGCGGCGTGAAACCGGCAAACGTGACGGTCAGGGAGGTCCTGGGGGGAACGAACGCCATCTACCTGTACTTCCCAACCCTTGGTCCGGGCGAGAGCGCGAGGATACGGCTGACTTTCACGACCAGAGGCATGATAACCGAGGACGAAGGGAAGAAGCAGTTCACTTACTACATACGCTTCAGCCAGCCGGTGGGCCTCTTCCACATGCAGCTGGTCGTCCCCAGGGGCTACGCGGTACTCTCCCCGATAATTCCATCGCCGGACAGGGTCGAGAGCTCCACAAGCCGGCTCCTGCTTGAGTGGACGCGCCGCGACCTCCGCGCCGGCGACGAGTTCTACTTCATAGTGGGATTCTCAGGCGAGATAACGACCCCCTCCCAGCCATCCCCGCTCCTCTATGTGGGGACCTTCCTGGTGGGCATCCTCATCGGCGGCGGCTCCGTTTACGGCTACATCCTCTACCGCGAGAGGAAGCGCGAGGGGGAGAAGACCCACCTGAGGAGCGACGAGGAGAAGATACTCGCCCTGCTGAGGGAGGGCCCGGTTCTCCAGAGCGAACTCGCCGATAAGCTCGGCGTTTCGAAGGCGAAGGTCAGCATAATCCTCCGCGAGATGGAGGAGAAGGGGCTCATCACCCGCATGAAGGAGGGAAGAACCTACAGGGTCTTCCTGAAGGAGTGAGTACCTTTATAAACGCCTCCCCTCTTCTTTCCACTGGTGAGAGACATGGAGGAGTATTTCATCTGTCCAGAGTGCGGTAGCGATGACGTTGAGGTCATCAAGGAGAGGGGAAGGGAGCTCACCCTTCGCTGCAACGAGTGCGGCAACGTGTGGATCATCACGCTTCCAAAGCTCATCAAGGTTCCGCTGATAGTCAGCAAGCACGAGAGGAGTTTCAGAACCTCCGTCGAACTGCCGGAGGGCGAGGAAATACGGGTGGGCGACATAGTTGAGACCGAAGACGATGAGGTTAGGATAACCGGCATAGAGCTTGAGGGCGACAGGCGCGTGGAAAGGGCCGAGATAGGCGAGATAAGAACCCTCTGGGGCGAGAGCTTAACCTACCCGAAGGTCATCAAGGTCTCCATCTATCTGCCGAAGGGCGTAACCCAGGCCTTCAAGGTCAAAGTCGGCAGGGACGAGGAGTTCGTCGTCGGCGAGGTTCTAGAGGTCGGCGGCTACACCTTCCGGATCGAGAAGATAAAGACCGAGACCAAGATGCTCCGCCACGGTGGGGCGAGGGCAGACAAAATCGTCTCTATTATGGGCCACTCGATTCCCCGTGCCCGCGCCAGGAGGAGCCTGGAGATATACCAGGGCTACGGCAGGGAGTCCCGGTGAGAACACCGGAGATGATGAGGTTTTCTTTCCTTTTCTGACCCCTTGGGGGGATGAAGAGCTTGGCCGCTGCTGATATCGAAATCCTTTTAAAGCCTCCCCCAGAATCGAGCATGCACAACTCGATGAACGATGAGGATTCCGGAGGGATGAAAAATGGCTAAGCCAAGCTACGTCAAGTTTGAGGTTCCGGCTGAGCTTGCTGAGAAGGCTCTTGAGGCCGTCGAGCTCGCTCGCGACACCGGAAGGATTAGGAAGGGTACCAACGAGACGACCAAGGCCGTTGAGAGGGGCCAGGCCAAGCTCGTTGTCATCGCTGAGGACGTTGACCCCGAGGAGATTGTTGCCCACCTCCCGCCGCTGTGCGAGGAGAAGGAGATTCCGTACATTTACGTTCCGAGCAAGAAGGAGCTCGGCGCCGCTGCCGGGCTTGAGGTCCCGTCGGCCAGCATAGCCATCGTTGAGCCCGGCAAGGGCCGCGAGCTCGTTGAGGACATCGCTATGAAGGTCAGGGAGCTCATGAAGTGAGCTCCTTTTCCCTTCATTCACGGAAAGATTTAAGTTCATCCGTGCGAGGGATTTTTAGGTTAAGGGGTGTGAGAAATGAGCGACGAAGGATACCCGGCTGAGGTTATTGAGATAGTCGCCAGGGCCGGCGTCACCGGTGGCGTTACTCAGGTCAAGGTTAGGGTTCTTGAGGGCCGTGACAAGGGCCGCGTCATCAGGAGGAACATCAAGGGCCCGGTCCGCGTCGGCGACATAGTCATCCTCAGGGAGACCGAGCGTGAAGCCAGGGAGATCAGGACCAGGAGGTAATCGCGATGGCCAGGTGGAACGTCTGCTCCTACTGCGGAAAGGAGTTCGAGCCGGGAACCGGCAAGATGTACGTCAGAAACGACGGCAGAGTCCTGTTCTTCTGCTCGGGCAAGTGCGAGAAGTACTACTTCATGGGCAGGAACCCGAGGAAGCTCAAGTGGACCAAGGCCTTCGAGGAGGCCCGCCTTCAGAGGGCCAAGAGGAAGAAGTGATTTCTTTCTTTTCTCCCATATGTTTGCCGACTCCCGTTCTAATAACTTACCTTGAATATTCGCAATTGTTATAAATCCTTCAATACACTTTAACCCGGGGGAATCCTATGATTCCGCTGGGAATGAAGCGCCTGGATGAGGTACTAGGTGGGGGCATTGAAGAGGGATCCAGCCTTGCGTTTGTAGGTTCAATCTGTCGAGACAACATTGTCCTAATGCATCAGCTTGTTTTCAACCTTCTGAAGGCGGGATACAGGGTTTTGATTGTGGAGTTCCGGCAGTCCCCGGACATGCTCAGAAAAGAGCTCCTTCACTACAACATCGACTACTCAGGTTTTGTGGAGAACGGTCAGCTGCGGATCTTCGATGGTTTTTCAAACCTCTACGGGGTTGAGAGAATCCAGGGGGCCAACGTGCTCTCCAATCCTCTCGACCTCGGAATAACGTCCGCGGTGATAAGGGACACAATGTCCGGAGGGGGGTTTGATTTCCTCGTTATAGACGACCTAAACGTTCTTTACACCCTCCAGTCCAACTCAAAGGCGTACCTCAGGGCAATCGTGAGGCTGGTGAACTCAATAAAGAGAAAGGGGTTCCAAACCTTCGCGGCTTTTTCCGAGGACGTGTTTGAGAGAAGCGACTTAACGGCGGGTTTAATGCCCTTTGACTACGTCTTTGATGTTAGGGATGGATATATAACCCTGCGTCGCTCTCTCCAGCCTCTCAAAATACCTTCCCCCAAGGTGCCGTATATCAAAACCGAGCTCGGTGTGGAGGCCATTCTGGAGAGACACACAACTCTTGAATCCATAAAAAGGGATCTCTGGCTCGATGATGAAGGGAATCTGTGGATGGGCGACTCCAGGGTTCAGCTCATAAACGAGGACAGCGAGGCATCATTGGTTGAGTTCGTTTACGAATACCTCGGCCCGGAGGACGGAAAACGCTTCCTTTACCTGTGGGGAAGGAAGGAGTTCATAGGTATCGGCAGGGCTGCAAGGAATCAGTACGACAACCTTCGCGATGCTTTGCTGTCCGTTAAATTCGCAACTGAATCCAGTGGAGGCGGAAGGATCGAGATAGTGGAGGTTCAGGAAGATTTCGTCGTTCTAAGGGGCAGAAACCTGTTCCCCTCCCGGAAGGGTTACTCATACCAGTTCCACATTAACTACGCGGGCGAACTCTCCCAGTTTTTGACAGAGTTCACGGGTGAGCAGTGGGAGGGAGAAGAGGTCAAATGTCAGTCGATGGGCTCAGAATATTGTGAATTCGTGTTCAGACGCAAAAAGTGAATCCAAAAACCTATTAACACTATCCCGTTGTATTCATTGAGGTGTTGTCAATGGCTGAGAAGAAGATCGAAAGAACACTCGTCATACTAAAGCCCGACGCCGTTGTCCGCGGGCTGATGGGCGAAATAATCTCCCGCTTTGAAAAGAGGGGGCTTAAAATCGTAGGCATGAAGATGATATGGATTACCCGCGAGCTGGCTGAGAAGCACTACGAGGAGCACAAAGGTAAGCCCTTCTTCGAGCCGCTTATAGACTACATCACCAAGGCCCCAAGCGTTGTAATGGTCGTGGAGGGACGCTACGCTATAAGCGTCGTCAGGAAGATGGCCGGTGCCACCGACCCCAAGGACGCCGAGCCCGGGAGCATACGCGGCGACTACGGCCTCGACGTCGGCGATGCCATCTATAACGTCATCCACGCCTCCGACAGCCCGGAGAGCGCTGAGAGGGAGATAAACCTCTACTTCAAGCCGGATGAGCTCTACAGATACTGCAAAGCCGCAGACTGGTTCTACCACACGCACGCCAGGGCAAAGAGGGAGTACCTCGACAGCATGGACTGCCTTGAACGTTAAACCTTCTTCATTCTCTTCTCCACGTTTGCGAGCGCCATAAACTCATCCTTCCCTTTGCGCCTCTTCGCGAGTTCTGTAACCCTCTTCAAAGTTCTCTGGAGCGTTTCCTTGCCGAGCTCTTCCGCCACGAACCTGTCCGTAGCCGTGCGTACCTGAATTATGTACGCCAAGTCAACACCCCACGAGAGAAGCGTCAGAAAGGCCGCACCCGCCAGCTTGAGGGTCCAATCACCGATGTCCGCGACTACCATCCCGGATATGAGGAACACAAGGAGACCAAGGATTAGCTGTCTCACGGCTATTCTTCTGCTCTCGACGTAGGCGGCCCCAAGCACCATCACCTTCGTCTCATCAGGTTCAAACTCCAGGAGCCTTTCGCCGATGAAGAGCCGTCTTCCCGTCAGCAAGGCCGTGAAGCAGTCCTTTATGCCGTACACATCCTCCACATCAACACCGTACTTCTTCAGGAAGCCCCTGATCCAGCCAGGGTCGAGCCTTTCGGCGTTTGTCATGTTCATTATATACTCCTCACGATTTTTAAGGAGCCAGGCGCCGATTATAAGGTAAAGGGAAGCATAGACACCGAGGAGCCTGGGATACAGACCCACAGAGACGAGCGAAACGAAGAGGGACATCTTCCTTACGTTGTTTTCCCATGAGGCGGCCCGGTGAAGGGTCAGGCCGGCGTTCCTAACGAGCAGGTAGGCGATGAGGTAGCTGAGGTACACCGCAAACAGCAGAGCCAGGCCGATTCCTCTCCCGGAAGCGGTCTCGCCCGCCACCATCTCCCCGCGGAGGGGATTGATGGTCGCAAAGTAGAACATCCAGACGATGGTCAGCGTAAGGGATGTAAACATGCCGTAAACCGAGGCCCTGTACCCGTCCCCCTTCCAGACCAGCAGGGATACCCCGAATCCAATGACCGCTGAAATCACCGTAACTGCAAACCCGGCCAGCATTTCACACACCCTCATGGGATTACCACTGGAACTTTTAATCCTTCCGCCGGCGAACCTTTAAAAGCCCCCGCCGGAGTTAAGCTCAGAGGTGAGGAAGATGACGAAGAAGATCAGGCAGCCCATCATTGCGGTTCTCGGTCATGTTGACCATGGTAAGTGCCTCCTCCCCGAGGAGAAGGTGGTGCTCCCAAGCATTGGAATGATCACCCTTAAGGAAGTCTTTGAACGTGGAAAGGACATTGTGGAAAAAGACCCGGAAAAGGAGATAAGGCTCTTTGAAGAAATCGTAATCGGGGCCACTGGGGATGGGAAGCTCTCATCCCTGAAAAGTCCCTACGTTTGGAGGGTAAGGCACAGGGGCAAAATCGTAAGGGTTAAGCTCAAAAACTGGCACAGCGTTGGAGTGACCCCAGAACATCCCTTCCTGACGACACGGGGATGGGTGAGGGCAGATCAACTCAAACCTGGGGACTACGTTGCCGTTCCAAGGTTCATCCACGGAAACGAGGATAAAGGGGTATTCAGCTCATACGTCATTTCGAAGATCTCAACGGAGGAGCTCATTGCAAAGCTCGATGAGAACGGCCTAAAGAAAGCAGAGATGACGTTTGGGGGAGAAAAGGCTTACAAGGTGAAAAGAAACGTCTTCCGCACGGAAGACATTGGGAATATCGGCTGGGAGCACGTTGAGAGGATAGCCTTCACACCAAGAATCCACCGCTCCGGCAAGCCTCTCCATTACGTAAAGCTCCCCAAAACCGATGAGGAATGGAGAGCTCTCTTCTACTTTGCTGGAGTGATGTTCGGGGACGGAAGTCAGGACAAGATAGCGAACAACGACGTTGAGATCTTCGAAAGGCTGAGGAGGATCGAAAGTCTCGGAGTTGAGCTGAGACGCGTTAGAAGGAGGACCTCCTGGGAAATTGAGGTGAGGAAAGGTAAGAACGCCCTCCTGCGCCTCTTGAGGCATCTCTTCGAGTTCCCGGATGAGAAGAAGGCGCACAGGATGAGGGTTCCCAACGTCCTCTTCATGGCACCCGGGGAGTACGTGGCCGAGTTCCTCAGGGGATACTTTGACGCCGATGGTTACGTGAGCATTAAAAACGCCAGAATCGAGGTGACGAGCGCGTCGGGGGAGTTCATCAGGGATCTCTCACTGGTTCTCCTCCGCTACGGAATAGTTTCCAAGGTCTACCACTCGGAATACACCACGCTCGTCATCTCCGGAAAGAGAAATCTCCTTGCATTCGAGAGGCATATCGGCTTCACGGTGAAGGGGAAATGGGAAAGGCTCGAGCGGATCATAGAAAAGAGCAGGAAGAGTGAGCCCTACCCGATCTTCGAGGAACTTAAGAGGCTCAGACTGCTCTTTGGATTCACAAGGACGGAACTTAACTCCTACGTTCCGTTCTACGGTAAGTACGAGGGGGAGGAAGCGCCAAGCTATGAAACTTTGATGAGGATCCTTGATGCCATTGAGAGGGGCTCCCCAACGCTCCAGCGCAAGTTAGCTGTCCTTGAGGGGCGTTCGAGAGACCACAACTACCTGAAGGCCCTTGAGAGGGATGGCCTGATCAAAAATGGAAAGCTAACCGAACTTGGAAGGGAACTTATCGAGGTATGGCGCAACAGAGAGTTCGACTCAAGGGATATAGCCTACCTCCGCAACATCGCCGAGAACCTTGTTTTCATTCCGGTTGAGGCCGTTGAGGAGGAAGAATACGACGGCTACGTATATGACCTTACCACCGATACCCACAATTTCGTGGCCAACGGCATACTCGTTCACAACACAACCCTCCTTGACAGGATCAGGCGCACGAACGTCGCCGGCAAGGAGGCCGGCGGAATAACCCAACACATAGGCGCGACGGAGGTTCCGATCGAGACAGTCAAAGGACTCGCCGGCCCGCTCATCCAGCTCTGGAAGGGCGAGATAAAGCTTCCTGGACTGCTCTTCATCGACACTCCCGGCCACGAGGCCTTCACGAGCCTGCGCGCGAGGGGAGGAAGCCTGGCGGACCTGGCTGTACTCATCGTGGACATCAACGAGGGCTTCCAGCCGCAGACCATAGAGAGCATCGAGATCCTCAGGAAGAACAGGACACCCTTCATCGTCGCCGCCAACAAGATAGACAGGATTAAGGGATGGAAAGTGGAGGAGGACGAGCCGTTCCTCGTGAACATCAAAAAGCAGGATCAGAGGGCCCAGCAAGAGCTTGAAACCAAGCTCTGGGAGCTCATAGGGAAGTTCTACGAGATGGGCTTCCAGGCCAACCGCTTTGACCGCGTTCAGAACTTCACCCGCGAGCTGGCGATAGTCCCGATTTCGGCCAAGTACGGCATAGGCGTTCCTGAACTTCTCGTTCTCATCGCCGGTCTCAGCCAGAAGTACCTCGAGGAGAAGCTCAAGATCGAGGTTGAAGGACCGGCGCGCGGTACTATACTGGAGATACGCGAGGAAGTCGGCCTGGGAACCACGCTTGACGTCATAATATACGACGGAACCCTCCGCAGGGACGACACCATCGTGGTTGGAGGCAAGGACAAGGCGATAGTTACAAAAATCCGCGCCCTCCTCAAGCCGAAGCCCCTCGACGAGATACGCGACCCGAGGTTCCGCTTCGACCAGGTTGAGGAGGTCGCCGCCGCGGCGGGTATAAAGATAGCCGCCCCGGGACTTGAGGAGGCTTTAGCCGGCTCGCCGGTTATAGCGGCCCGCTCGGAGGAGGACGTTGAAAAGGCCAGGCAGGAGATCCTGAGCCAGATACAGAGCGTCGTCATAAGCACCGGCAAGGTGGGCGTCATAGTCAAGGCCGACACCCTCGGAAGCCTCGAGGCCCTCAGCAAGGAGCTTCAGGAGAAGGGGATCCCCATCAGAAAGGCCGACGTAGGGAACATCAGCAAGACCGACGTGATGGAGGCCCTGAGCGTCCGCGAGGAGGAAGAGAAGTACGGCGTTGTTCTGGGTTTCAACGTCAGGGTGAACGAGGACGCTGAAGAGGTCGCCAAGGCCAAGGGCGTCCCGATTTTCGTTGGGAGCATTATATACAAGCTCATCGAGGACTACGAGGAGTGGATCAGGGCGGAGGAAGAAAAGCGGAAGCGCGAACTCTTCAGCAAGGTCACCTTCCCGGGCGTCATCAGGCTCTACCCGGACGAGCGCTACATTTTCAGGAGGAGCCACCCGGCCATAGTCGGCATCGAAGTCGTGGAGGGCCGCATAAGACCCGGAGTGGCGCTCATCAAGCAGAACGGCCAGAAGATCGGCGTCATCAAGTCCATCAAGAACAAGAACGACTTCGTCCAGGAGGCCAAGAAGGGCGACGCCGTTGCTATAGCCATCGAGGGCGCGATGGTCGGCAGGCACATCCACCCGGGGGAGACGCTCTACGTTGACCTGAGCAAGAACGATGTCATAATCCTCGCCAAGCAGCTCAAGAACGAGATGGACGAGACCGACATAAGGGCCCTCAAGATGACAGCGAAGGTGAAGGCTCAGCAGGACCCGTTCTGGAAGGCTGTTTGAATTTTCAGTTTTTATTTTTCACCCTTTAAAAGTCCTACTTCTTCGAAAATTGCTTTTACATCCTTGCTTTTAATAACTCTAGGGTATGAAGAGATTACCCTCCGTGAAACCATTTTTAAGAGCAGTTTTTCAAAGGTTTGGACTTTATGCTTCTTAGAAAGTGTTGGTAAATATGTCATAGGCGTTCTTATCAGCTCATCCCAGACGTCAGCTGTTGCTTCCCATACTATCCCGAGATGCTCTATATGTTTCTGGCTGTTCCTAAGTTTCGTGTTTATGTCCTGAAGCTCCTGAATAGATAACGATGCCAGGTTTAGTTGCCTTCCTTTCTCAACCAGCTTTTGTAGAATCAAAATCTCCCTTTGAACGGCCTCTCTGAAAATCTTTGTCAGGAACGAATTATCCCCTTCCTCTTTCATCAAATAAATGGCGGGCCTGTATGCAAAAACGCCAATGCTACCATCGATTATTTTTAGACTCAGTTCAATTAGACGGTGGAATTCCTTAATGAAGTGCTCTTTGAGCTTATCTTCTGAGATCTCAAGGAGCCCCATGTTATAATCCCAAATAGGTATACTTGGTATTTTGAGAAAATACTCCTTTTCTGGCCACTTCCCCTCGGCGTAGTATACTACATGGAGCTCGAGATTTCCACAGTGGATTCTTTTGCAGATTTCTCTCTGGATTAAAGTTGATATCGAGCTCCGTACGTCCCAAGGGGCTGCAGCCTCTGTGAAGTCTCCCAGTCGAAATAGCGGGAGCCAGTTTTTAACCCAGAATTGTTCTAGCCCCAGCTCAGTTAGCTCCTCGAAGTGCCAGTAGACAAACTCCTCGAAATTAACTCTATCTGGATATATATCCTCCCGGTATGAGTCAACAAGATTCAGGATGTTGAATTTGTTCTCCCGGAGGGCTTTCATAAAAGCTTCCCATTCTTCTTTAACTTCCGGGACTTCAAAGGCGTGTATGGTTATGTCGACGTCTCTCGCTTTCGAGGTTCGTAAGACACTTCCGGAAATGTGAATTTCTCTAATCTCAAAAGGGTAATAATCATCGTTAATGTCTTCTACCGTCTCGATGAGCTCCTCGAGTTTTTCACTAAGTTTTGGAGACTTGATTATCTCAAAAATTGTTGGCATACCACTCACTAAACTTTCATCTTGTTGTTTTGGATATAACCCTTGCGTTTATCCAGCCTCCTCAGAAGCTCCTCGGCCCTCTCGAACTCTCTCCCCTCAACGAACTCGTCCACCGTGAAGTAGATCCCTATGTTCAAGTCATATCTTGGGGTAGAATGCCCAGCTTGCAACTTTCCAGGAGTTTCGACGATGAACGTCCCTCACCTCCCCAGCCTCAGCCTTATCCTGTCCTTTATCTCCAGCAGCCACTCCAGGTAGAGCCAGATTGACTCCCTGAAGGCCTCCCAGCGGAGGAGCTCGTTGAGGGCCACCCCCATGACCACCGCCGCGGGGGGAACCAGGGCGGTTGCGTAGAAGCTGAACTGTGTCGTGCCCCCGAGTGCGTACTGGAGGAGGAATACTGCCACAGTGCTCCAGAACACTCCGAAAGATGCCAGGATTCCGGATTTTTTCCTGTAAAGCCACGGGAGGGCAAGGATGAAGAGCACCATCGCCAGAAGGAGGAAGGGATCGGTCTGGGCGAAGATGTCCGGGTTGTAGTGCAGGGCGAAGGCCTTCTTGTTTATGAACCACTCCCAGACGGGAGAGGCGGCGGGATGACCTCCTTTGTTGGAGAGATGCCATCTGAAGCCTCCGAGGAATTCGTCGAACCACTTCTTCGGTCCGATAGCTGCCATCGCCGGAACGTTCGGCAGGAGGAATCCAACCGCTGGAAGAACCGCTATCGTCACGAGAAAGCTGATGAGGTTCTTCTCCCTTTTGAGGGCCCTCCCAAGGAGGATGGGCCACCCGAAGGCGCCGCTGAGCTTGGTGGAGCCGGCGAGTCCAATGGCGAAGGCCGCGAGGCGGTCCCTATCGTAGGCCAGGAAAAACACGAACAGGGCGACGAACAGGGCGACGTGGATGTCAAGCATGGCCACCACAGACATCGCCTGGAGGGTGGGGTCCGCGACGATAAAGGCCAGGGCTATGAGGGCCGCCAGATAGCTCCCGCTTACCCGGTAAGTCGCGAGGACGACGAGGAGCTCGATGAGGGCGAAGGCGATGATGCCGGGTATGCGCCAGTTTATCGGCTTATCCCCCAGGAGCATGCCGAGCATTATGAGGTCCTTCCCGAGGAAAGGATGCTCGGTGTTGAGGTAGTTCTGGATGTTGTCCTTGTCGGGATACCAGTAGCCGGGAACCGTATAGTAAGCCCCCTCGGGTATTTCCCTCCGGACTTCTTCAAGGAAGGGCTCGAACTCGTCTGGAGGGAGCTCAAAGTAAACGCCCGGGAACTTGAGGTACTCCCTCTCGTAGGTTGCCCCGTGCCCCATGGCGATTTTCTCCACTCTGTACTGGTATTTTATCCGCATGCTCTGGTTGGAGAAGATGACGTTTACCCCTTGGGAGCCCGTGGTCTCGTTCACGTAGGTCAGATCAACGCCGAGCCTGTGGAGGATGTTCCTGCCCGCGGGGACGTACCAGACCTCATCCCCCACGTAGTCACGAAAAACGGGCCGGGAAGCAAAGTCATACAGGTACCACAGGGAGCCGATGATAGTGACGGCAACTATCAGAATGAAGGCTATCCTTCGCCACTGCATTATACCACCAAGCAGGAATATCGCGGGCAACGTTTTTAAGCCTCTCCCCTTAGGCGAAAACATGTTCGAAGGGATAAGCGAGGAGAAGGTCAGGGAAGCTGTGGAGCTGATTAAAAATGGCTACGACGAGAGGAAGCTCCGCGCAAGGCTTGGCAGTGACTGGGAAATCATTGCGGAGATAGCCAGGGCGCGGATCAAAGCGAAGGACAAGTTCTCGCGCGACGACCTCTGGATGGATCTCGAGGGTCTGCGCTACTCAACCCATGAGATAGTCGCGAGGTACCGCTCGGAGCGCCTTGAGAAGGCCGGCGTGAGGAGCATAGCGGACGTCTCCTGCGGTATTGGGATCCAGCTCATATTCTACGCCATGAAGGTTGAGAGGGCCTACGGGATCGACATAGACCCCGCAAAGGTCGAGTTCGCCAGGAGAAACGCCGAAAAGTACAGAGTCCCGAACATCGAGTTCATCAACGCCGACTCGCTCGCCCCCGAGACGGTCGAGAGGATCGACGCCGAGGTCATCTTCTCAGACCCCGCCAGGCCCCCGGAAATGCCCGAAAGGCGGCTGGAAGACCTCCTGCCCAGCCCGCTGAGAATCTACGAAACGTACAAATCCCGGGCCGATGCGTTCATCTTCGACCTCCCGCCGCAGATAAGGCGCGAGAGGATACCCTGGAAGGGGGAGTTTGAGTACATAGACCTCTTCGGGGCCCTCAACAGGCTGACCTTCTACACCGAACCCCTTGCCGGGGCGGAGAGGAGCGCGGTTGTTCTTCCTGCAGGAGCAAGGCTGGAGAGCAATCCGGACCTTGAGAACATCCTCGAATGGACAGACAAGCCCGGCGAGTACCTCTACGAGGTCCCGCAGGCCGTTGACTACGCCGATCTGCTGAACGAGCTGTTCCACGTTCTAAACGGGGAGGCCAAAATGCTCCTCCGCGAAAAGAGACGCGTTCTTGCAACGGGTGACGCGCCCCTGAAAAGCCCGTACCTCAAGAGAACCTACGTCGTGGTCGGCGTTGTCCCGTTCCACCCGGTGAGGATAAACGACTTCCTGAGAAGGGAGGGCTTCGGAAGGGCCACGCTCAAGCTCAGCGTTCCACAGGAGGAGTACTGGCGGGTTAGGAAGAGGATAGAGGCCAACCTGAGCGGGGACAGAAGGGCCTTCGTCTTCAGGGTCGGCGGGAAGGCCGTGGTAGCAGAGGCGCTATAGCTCCTCCACCCGGGCGTTTCTTATTTTCTTCGACCCTATGCGGAGCTGCTTGAAGTAGTCCACGTGTTCCTGCGGAAGAAAAGACTCCAGACTGGTTGATTTCAGCCGCTTCTTTTTTCTCCTCCGCTCCCCGCTATCTCCATCCTCCAGAACCTTCGGGGGAGTCGCCCCAAGGAACTCATCGAGCGTCCTGTTCATCCGGCCACCCTGAGTAGGTAGCCCAACAACTATTAAAGACTTTTTCCCAATCGATGGATGAACCAAAGGGCATATTAATGCCTGAAAAAAGCCCCCCTGAGAAAGGCTTTTAACTCTCGGCGGTTTATCAGGGAAGAGAGTAATAAAGCGGGTGGTTGCCGTGTGTGGAATAATAGGCTACATCGGAGATAGGGCCGCGTGCGAGGTAATAGTCAAGGGGCTCAAGAGGCTCGAATACAGGGGGTACGATTCCGCCGGCGTTGTAACGGAGGACGGAGGAAAGCTCTTCATAAAGAAGGGGGCCGGCGCCATAGACGAGCTCACCGAAAAGCTCGGCCTCCTTGAGATGCCCGGAAAGCGCGGGATAGGGCACACTCGCTGGGCCACCCACGGCGTTCCAAGCGATGTTAACGCTCACCCCCATACAGACTGCACCGGAAGGATAGCGCTCGTCCACAACGGTATAATCGAGAACTTCGCCGAGATTCGCGAGCACCTGCTCTCCAGGGGGCACGCCTTCAAAAGCGATACCGACACCGAGGTTATAGCCCACCTGATAGAGGAGGAGCTTAAGAGTGCCCCCAGCTTCGAAGACGCCATGAGGAATGCCCTCCTGAAACTGAGGGGCTCCTTCGCGCTTGGCATAATCTACGCCGGGGAACCCGACCGGTTCTATTTCGTGAGGAATGAAAGTCCCCTCGTCCTTGGAATAGGGGACGGCGAGAATTTCGCGGCCAGCGACGTGCCGGCCTTCCTCGAGTACACAAACAGGGCCATCTTCCTCGACGACGGGGAGTACGCGGTCATAGGAAAGGACTTCTACGTTATCAAAAAGCTCGCAACCGGCGAGGTCGTTGAAAAGCCGGTCCAGGAGATTGAATGGACGCTTGAAATGGCCGAGAAGTCCGGCTATCCACACTTCATGCTCAAGGAGATATACGAACAGCCGATGGCGATAAAGGACGCAATCCACGGCAACATCGACGCCGTGAAGAAGGCGGCGGAGGAGATAGCCCGCTATGAGAAGATATTCATAATCGCAATGGGCACCTCCTACCACGCGGGTCTCGTGGGCAGGTATCTCTTCCAGAGGCTCGCGAAGAGGGTTCCGATCGTTGAAGACGCAAGCGAGTTCCGCTACGAGTTCGAGGACCTGATAGACGAGGACACCCTCGTGATAGCGATAACCCAGAGCGGGGAAACCGCCGACACTCTCGCGGCGATGAAGCTGGCGAAGAAGCGGGGCGCTAAGGTTCTCGCGATAGTCAACGTCGTCGGCAGCATGGCTACCCGCGTGGCGGACATGACCCTCTACACCCACGCCGGACCGGAGATCGGCGTGGC
>NZ_LLYW01000026.1 GCF_001484195.1 Thermococcus celericrescens | reverse complement strand
GACGTAGTGCTCCAGCTCCAGCGAGCCGCCCCAGCTCGGGCCGTTGTATGCCGAACCATAGAGGACGAAAGCGAGGGTGAAGTGCCCACAAGCTCCCAGGCGTCCCCGCCGGGGGTGCTCTGGGTTCAGTACTTGGCGCGCCAGATTTTGCCGTCGTACTCGACCGTGTCACCCTGGAGATAGGTATTTCCGGGCTCATACTGGGGATAACTGCTCCAGTTGATGACGACGAGCAGGTTTTCCGGACTAATCACGTTCGTTGGGTCCGTGGAGCGGTAAAGCTCGTAGGCCTCCGTGTTTTCTACTGGAGTCCAGGTCAGGTTCACGACGTCCCAGGCGATAGCGTTGCCGCTCATCTGGATCGTGGAGGCTGAGACAAGGCTGAAGAATGGTGCTGCCGCGGGTACTATGGAGAGCAACACGACGGCCGCGAGGGCCACGCTCAAAAACCGTCTGCGATTCAATGGAACCACCTCCCGGAGATGCTCATTAGATTATCAACGCTGTTTTCTTTATAAATTTCCCTATTTTTGTAATTTTACTAAAATTGGAAAACTGATTGGATTTGTGATGCAACGGCCCAAAGGTTTATAAATAAATATATCGAACGATATATCGGTGAAGCAAATGGAGCGCCCCAATTTTCGTGGTCACATGAAGGTACTTATCCTCGACCTCCTCCGGGAGCCGATGCACGGCTACGGGATAATGGCAGAGCTGGAAGGAAGATACGGCATGAAGCTGAGCGCGGGGACGGTCTATCCTATCCTCGCGTCCCTGCGGAGAAGCGGCCTGATTGAGGTGGCCAGCAGGGGTGAGAGGGAGAAAAAGACCTACGTGATCACCGAGAAGGGGCTGGACTACCTCGCGGAGCACGCTGAGGATCTCGCCGAGGCAAAGCGCAGGATGCGCGCCTACAAGGCGTTCCTTGAGCTGGGAGGCGACGAGCTTAGGGCGGCCTTCAAGGAGCTCTTTGAGTCCGTGGACGAACTGACGGACGAGCAGAGGGAGATGATTAGGAGGCTCTTCACCGGCTGCGCGAGGGAGCTGAGGCTGATTCTTCTTGGAGGTGAAAGGTATGAACGCGATTGAGGTTGATAATCTCGTGAAGAAGTACGGGGACTTTGAAGCCGTTAGAGGGATATCGTTCAATGTGAAGCGGGGCGAGATATTTGCCTTTCTGGGCCCCAACGGGGCAGGAAAGACCACAACCGTCCACGTCCTCACGACACTGTTGAAGCCGACGGCCGGAAAGGCCATAGTTGCGGGCCACGACGTTGCCAGGGAACCTATAGCAGTTAGGAGGAAGATAGGGATAGTCTTTCAGGATCCGAGCGTGGATAGGGAACTTACCGCCTACGAGAACATGCTCATCCACGGCAGGATATACGGTCTGAGCGGAAATGAGCTGAAGGAGAAGATAGAACGCCTCCTCAAGTTCGTTGAGCTCTGGGAGTTCAAGGACAGGCCTGTCAAGTTCTTCTCCGGCGGAATGCAGAGGAGGCTTGAGATAGCGCGCTCCCTTCTCCACGAGCCTGAAATACTGTTCCTCGACGAGCCGACGATAGGCCTCGACCCGCAGACGAGGGCGCACATCTGGGACTACATAAGGGCCATGAAGGAGGAGCACAACATGACCATCTTCCTCACGACGCACTACATGGACGAGGCCGAGCAGTTAGCCGACAGGATAGCCATAATGGACCACGGTGAGATAATCGCGGAGGGCACCGCCGAGGAGCTCAAGAAACTTGTGGGCAGCGACATAATCTACCTGAAGCTCCAGAGCCCCAGGGAGGAACTCAAGTGCCTCAAGGCGGATTTCATCAAAGGCTGCAAGATGCTCCCGGACGGGCGGATACGGCTCGACGTGGACAACGCTGCTGAGGCTCTGCCAAAGCTCTTTGAACTGGCGAAGGAAACCGGCGTCCGGATTCTCGAGGTCACCTACCACAGACCGACGCTCAACGACGTCTTCCTGCACCTAACGGGCAGGGAAATCAGGGAGGAAGGCGGCGAGGGGAACGTGGCGAAAATGATAATGAGGGCCAGGATGAGGAGGTGATGGCATGCAGGTCTTTTTCACCATGATATACCGCGAGCTGAAGCGCTTTTCCCGCTCCCGTGCGAGGGTCATCGGAAGCCTCATCAACCCGCTCATCTGGCTCATATTCTTCGGAAAAGGCTGGAGCGGTGTCTTCAACAACCCCGCCGCGGCGTCCATCTTCGGCGGCGTTGACTACATGACCTACCTCGTGCCGGGAATAATAGCCATGACGGTCTTCAACATGAGCTTCATGCAGGGCATAACGCTCATCTGGGACAAGCAGTTCGGCTTCCTGAAGGAGATTCTCGTCGCCCCCGCGAGCAGAACAGAGGCCATACTCGGCAGAATCACCGGGGGAGCACTCATGGCCATGATACAGGGCGTCATAATCCTCGCGCTCAGCTTTTTCCTGGCCGACCTCAACGTGAGCGGAATCCTTCCCGCGCTTGGCATGAGCTTCCTCGTTGGAATAGCGATAGCGGGTATGGGTGTCGCGATAGCGCTCAAGATGACCAGCATGGAAGGCTTCCAAATGATAGTGACCATGATAATGCTCCCCATGACCTTCCTCAGCGGGGCGTTCTACCCGATAAGCACGATGCCAGAGTGGATGCAGTGGCTGGCCAAGGTAAACCCGCTGACCTACGCGGTCGACGGTTCCAGGTATTACCTGGCCGGAGTCGAGCCGACCTTTGGAATCGTCACGGACTGGGTCGTGCTCATTGGTCTGGCGGCGCTGTTCGCCGGAATTGCCGCGCTTGGCTTCAGGAAGGCCACGATAGACTGAGGTGAGGAAAGATTAGGAAGCAGGTGCTCACAATGCTCTGCGTCGCCCTCGCGGGGGCGTTCTTCGACTGGCTGCCCCTCCCAACCGGCTGGATGAAAGCTGGAGGGGAGATAAACAAAACCTTCCTGAAGCTGCACGTGGCGGTGACTTTTTTCTTCTTCAAGCCTCGTCCTTTAGGGTGGGGATACAGTAAACCGCCCAACCGCCCTTAAACGCCGAAACCCTTTTGAACTTTGGGGTGTAGTAAGGCCTCGGAGAGGCCACTCAAAAGAACCCGGTGAGAGGGGGTTTCAGCGTGTCCTCCCGCCATTGGGGGGAAGACGCTGTTAAGCGTCCTTTTCAAGAACCGCCTTTGAGCGGTTTGAAACTCTGTGGAGTGGCCTTGAGCGATAACCCCCAATCCTGTCTGGCGGTAGGGGTAACGGGCGCGAGACCGTGCCTTCGGGCCGAGCCGAAACTCGCGAGAGGAGTAGGAGATGAGCGCCCGAAAACCTCTCCGCAAGTGGCGAGGGGTTAACTCTTTGGAACTCTCACCCTTCACGGCGGAGAGGAGGTCAGCCTCATAGCCTACGCGATATTCGTTGGGTGGCTCGTCACCGGGACGGCCACGGTGGGCTTCGCCTTCCTTGAGGTCTGGTGGGTGGCGGTAATCTTCGGCGTGCTGATGGGCTACTGAAGTTTTCATTTTTAGTCGAAATATTTTTAATCTTCTGAGTCCTAAAAATTTCGATGCGAATGGATGAGATAACCCTTGCGGCTCTCCTGCTCATGGTATGCGTCCCATACTTCGGCATCTATCCGGCCTACCTCTTCAGAAGGGGACGGCTCTCTGCGAACTCCCTCGCCGTTTATATGGCCTTCACCCTCTCGATGGCTTTCATGGCAATCGGCGCCGTGTTTGATTCCCTCCCCCTCGTCCTCCTGTCTTTTGCGGCCTTGGTTGCGACTGGTTTGCTGGCCTATCTCTCGAGGAAAAGACTTGAAGAGGATACATATTCGGTGGAGGTGGACCCCGATGAACACTTCAGACCGGAATGGCTCATCCGGCTTGACGCCTCCTTCTCGGTGTGGCTTGCCTACCGGCTGGGTTCGACAAGGGCGGCTCTTCTGAACGTTCTGCTCACTTACATTGCTGTGGTTGGAGTCATCGCGCTCCTGAACCTCTCTTTCGGCGGCCACTTCCCCCTGAAATCCTTCGCGGTGGTCTACGCGGTTATCATGGTTTTTCAGTTCAGGAGTGTGTACAGGAGGCTCTACGAGAAAACCGGAATCGACTGAACTCGATATCCTTAAATCTCAAAGCGCGTAGGAAAGACAGTGAGTTCGATGGTAGCAGGGGCCGAAGCGGGGAAAGAAGTCTCCAGACGGGAGGAACTGGAGGAGCTTGAAGAGGCCCTCAGCATAGCTGACCACGTCCACAACATCTTCGTGATGGCGCTGATAGTCTCCACCACAGTCTCGGGGCTGTTTTGTAGTTGGTAATAATCGGAACTTTTGTTGTTTTTGTTACCCAAAAGGTTAAATACTCCAACTTAGTATTTCTTAAATGGTGGTTAGTATGCCAAAGGCAACTTTCGTCATCAGCGAGGAAATTCTCGAAGAATTCAAAAAACTCGCCAGAAAACGTTATGGGAACAAAAGAGGAGTTCTAAGCGTTGCAATCGAGGAAGCAATTAAAGACTGGATTAAAAAAACAAAAAGGGAACTGGAAAATGCTGAGTGAAACGATTAAACTAACCGCCAAATTCAAGCTCAAGGAAACGCCCGAAGGGTTAGACGAGCTTTTCAAAACTTACCGTGAAATCGTGAATTATCTCATCACTCACGCTTTTGAGAACCACGTTACCAGCTTTTACCGGCTAAAGAAGGAGACTTACAAGAGCTTACGCGAAGAGTATCCAAACCTGCCGAGCCATTACCTTTACACGGCTTGCCAGATGGCCACATCAATTTACAAGAGTTACAGGAAGCGGAGAAAGAAGGGGAAGGCCAATGGTAAGCCTGTCTTCAAGGGCCAATGGTAAGCCTGTCTTCAAGAAGGAAGTCATTATGCTGGACGACCACTTGTTCAAACTCGACCTCGAAAACAGGATAATCAAACTCTCGACTCCAAACAGGAGGACTGTTTTAGAGTTTTATCCAGCCAAGCATCACGAGAAGTTTAGAGATTGGAGAGTTGGTCAAGCGTGGTTAGTGAGAACTCCAAAAGGAGTCTTCATAAACGTTGTATTCTCGAAAGAAGTTGAAATCCGCGAGCCTGAAGCTTTTGTCGGCGTGGATTTGAATGAGAACAATGTAACGCTCAGCCTTCCAAACGGGGAGTTCGTCCAAATCATAACCCACGAGCGGGAGATTAGGGCTGGTTACTTCCTAAAGCGGAGGAAAATCCAGAAGAAAATTAGGGCTGGAAAAAGGAGAAGGGAGCTTCTCGAAAAATATGGTGAGAGGGAGAGGAACAGGCTTAACGACTTGTATCATAAACTTACGAATAAAATCGTTGAATTGGCAGAAAAATACGGTGGTATTGCTCTGGAGGATTTGACTGAAATACGGGATTCGATTAGGTATTCTGCTGAAGTGAATGGTCGTTTGCACCGCTGGAGTTTTCGCAAACTCCAGTCAATTATCGAATACAAGGCCAAACTGAAGGGTATTAGGGTTGTTTTCGTGAATCCTGCTTACACTTCGTCCCTGTGCCCGGTATGTGGGGGTAAACTAAGCCCGAATGGGGACAGGGTCTTGAAGTGTTCGAACTGTGGTTTTGAAGCCGATAGGGACGTTATTGGCTCTTGGAATGTTCGTTTGAGAGCCCTGAAGATGTGGGGAGTTTCCGTTCTCCCCGAAAGCCAGCCAATGAAGACGGGAGGCTGGAAGGTTAGCCGTAACGACATTTACGAACTTTACGCAAATTACGGCTAACCAGAACGGTTATATGGATCTACGAGAGGGCCGTTCATTCGAAGGCGGTTCCGATTCCCCCCGAGGTACAGGCGATGGTGGTTTTCCTCGTGGCCTTCGCCGCGACCTTCTACATAATAAACGCGAGAAAGATGAGGCACGGCTACGCCATCACCGGGGCCGTTCTGCTGTTCCTGCCCCTCTGGGGTGTTGAGGCGGTTCTCAGCAGGGTCGAATCGGCGGAGGAGAGGATACTGATAGTCTCATCCCTCGTCCTTGGAATCGTAGGACACGTTCTCTACTCGAACAGAAAACTGATGGAAAGGGTCGAGTGGCTCCTGATGCTGCTCCTCGGGGGCATCCTAATCGCCGTGCTCCTCGTCTGGCTGTTCACCCTTCAAGCAGGCCCTTGAAGCGTTCGTAGCTCTCCCTGAATGCCTCGAGGACGGGGAGCTTCTCCCCTGCGAAGAAGCTCAGCATCGCGCCGCCGCCGGTGGAGACATGGCTTATGCCCGTTATATTGTGCTGGTATATGCTCGCTATCGAGTGGCCGCCGCCTACTATGCTGAAGGCCGGGCTCTCCCCTATCGCCCTGAAGACGCCGACCGTACCTACCGCGAACTCCTCGCGCTCGAAGACTCCCATCGGTCCGTTGGCGACTATTATCTTCGCCCCCATAAGCACCTCGCGGTACTTCTCAACGGTCCTCGAGCCTATGTCGAGTATCGGGTGTTCGTCGAACAGCCACTTCTCCTCGCTCAGCAGGTCAACCTCGACGCGC
This sequence comes from Thermococcus celericrescens, assembly GCF_001484195.1. NCBI lineage: Archaea > Methanobacteriati > Methanobacteriota > Thermococci > Thermococcales > Thermococcaceae > Thermococcus > Thermococcus celericrescens. Next base: position 20,370 of record NZ_LLYW01000026.1, on the reverse strand, counting down.
TCCCCCCTGTAATCAACGGCGAAATCAACGGGGGTTCTCACGTAGGGGTAGAACTCGTTGAGTATCTCCTCTGCCCAGTCCACCAGTTCAAGAAGGCCCTTTTTCTCCATAAACTCGAGGTTAGAGTCGCCGAGGTGGAAGCCCTTGGCGAGGGTGAACACGTGACCGACCAGCCCGCCGGTGAGTATAACCTCAGCCCTGCCGTTCCTCAGTACGTTCTCCGCCACGCGGAGGGAGTCGTCAACCTTCGCACCGCCGAGCACGTAGACCCTCGGCTTCTCCTGGGTCTCGTAGGCCTTTGTGAGTGCCTGAACCTCCTTCTCCATGAGGAAACCCATTATCATGGGCTTCAGCCTTGCGAAGCCGACCAGGGAAGGCTGGGAGCGGTGGGTCGCCGCGAAGGCATCGTTCACGACGTAATCGATCAGGGGCGAGAGTTTTCTCACGAAAAACGTCTTCTCGCAATCTTCAATCGGCTTGTATTTGACCTCCTCCGCGGCAAAGCGGAGGTTTTCTATCATGAGGGCCTCGCCGGGTTTCAGCGCTTTTATCCTCTCGCGGGCATATTTTCCGAAGATGTCCTCAACGTACTCCACTTCCTGGCCGAGTAACCCGCTCAGTATCTCGGCGTGCTGCTCTGTGGTGATGTAGTCCCCCTTGTATGGCTTGCTCTGGTGCGTTCCTATGACTAGTTTGGCCCCGTGTTCGAGGAGGTATATTATCGTCGGGAGAACTGCCCTGAAGCGGGCGTCGCTGATTATCTTCCCGTCAGTGACCGGTGAATTTAGGTCTGCCCTCAGAAAGACGGTTTTTCCGTGATACTCAAAGTCGATGAGCCTGAACATTCCATCACCGCGTGGGTGTTAAATCGGCGGGGTTAAAAACTTATTTTGAACACCTGCGGTGATAACAGCGGCTCCGGGGAAAGAGATTTATAAAATAAAGACAAAAGAACCGTGATAATGGACTTCACTTTCATGGGTGAGACTGATGCCGTGGACTGCGGATTTAATAAGGCTGGCACCCAGGGAAACGCTTGTTGGAGACGTAATCGAGCTGCTGAAGAGAATGGGCTTCAGGGACTACGAGAGGGTGGCGGGCAGGAAGGAGTGGGGAATAGACGTCGTGGCAATAAGGGACGACCCCATAGCGGGGATTGAGAAGGTTGTTCTGGCGATTCACCCCAAGGGGCTGGCCTCTTCGAGGGACGTCAACGTCTTTGCGGACCTGGTAAACAAATACAAGGCGGATAAGGGAATACTGATATCCCCCGCGGGATTCACGAAGGACGCCAAGGTTCTGATATCCAGGGAGCACCGAGGGAGGGTGGTTCCGTGGGACGGCGAGAAGCTCGCCTCCCTGTTCAACAACTATCGAATGGAACCGCCCGCCGATCTTGTGGAGCAGCTTAAGGCTGAGACGGAGGCGGGAGAAGAAAAAGGCCCCCTGGAGGAGTTCGAGCTCGATGCCCCGCTTCTCCATGACTTTTCACCCGAGGCCGTGCTGAGGAAGGTGGCCTCGTTCGCGGCTTCCAAATACCCCGTGAAGCCGGAGGAGGTGAAGCTTGAATCCATCGCAGTCTCCCTGTCCAGTGCGTACATATTCTCCTGGTCCGTCGAGGGGGATGGCGAGAAGGACAGGGCGGTGGTGTTTTCAGAGGATCGTATAGTCCTAAGGGCAACGCAGGACAAGAACCTGAGCGTTCCCGTAACCAAGGCCCTCCTAAACGACGGCTCGATTATCCACGCCACGGAGAGGGAGGTGGAGGTCCCCCTAAGCCCAAGCGAGGCGGTCTTTGTCCTTAAAGCCGTCGCCGCAAAGGAGCTCGGCGTTCCCGAGGGCAGGGTGACCATCCACGAGAGGAAGAAGGTTTACGTTCCCAAAGAGGCCAGACTCGAGGTCCGGGCGGGTGAAAACCTGGCCGGGGCCAGGGTCGATCTGGAGCGCGGAGAGGTAACCTTCGAGATGAACCCCCTGCCTGGTGACTACTTCGTTGAGAGGGTCCGAGACATCGTTTGGAAGCAGACGGGGGAGGAAATCAGCGAGTACGAGCTCAAGAGGACAAACGGAAAGGTCAAGATATCGGGGAAGACGGGGCGCTTCTCATTTGAGGCTCAGTTCAACGGCTACACCGGCAGGCTTCTTGGGATGGAGGTTCTCATGAGCGACGATGCCCTCAGTGAACTCCTGAGAAACGCCTATCCTCAGGGCAGGATCATCAACCTCGAGAAGGGCAAGAAAGCCGCCATCGCGGACATACTCCTTGATGCAGGTGTGGTCGTTGTCAGCGTCGATCTCACCGACGGCAGCTACGAGGAGGCCAGGAGGCTCCCATCACCCGAAGACGCCTTCGAAAACGCCAGGACTGTCATAGAGGGCAACTTTCCGCTGAGGGGTCTGGTCATGGAATCATACCGTGTGCTGGAGCACAAATACCTGGAGCTGGTTCTTGAGAGCGCCGATGGAAAGGCCATCGTGAAGGTGGACGGCTCGACAGGGGACGTCCTCGACTACCTCGTCGAGGTGACGCCCGACAGGGCGAAGGAGATAGTCTCTGAGAAGTATCCTGACTTTGAGATAAAATCCGTTGAGGGTACCGAAACCGAATACACCGTTACCGCCGAGAACGACCGTCACATGGTAACCGTCAGGATCAGCAGGGACGGCAAGCTCATCGAGGAGGCGGACCGTGTTCTGAGAAGGGACCTTGCCGAAAGGATGGCCGCCGAGGCCGCGAAGGAGATAGACGAGGAGGCCGTGGTAAGATCCGTAACGCTCAACGAGAACTGGGAGGTCGAATTCGCCGGAAGAACGAAGGTTGGAAGGTTCGTCCTTCACAGAACCACGGGAGAGGTTCTGAAGAGCGACGTCCGCTTCACGGAGATGGCTATAAAGGAGTCATACCTCGCGCATGTGAGGGAGAAATACAAGGAAGAACGGCCAGCGGTGGAGCGCCTCGTCCTCTACGAGGAGAGGGGCTACGTCCACATCAAGGTGGCAGGGAAGGAGACCCTCTACTACGCGAGAATAGACACAAGAACTGGGAAAATAATAAGTGAAGACAGGGCGCCGACAAGGGGAATAACGGCAAAGCTGAAGCAGCTTCAGCTGGACAGCAGATACAAGTGATCAGGCCATCAGCATGCTTTCTATCATCCTGATGGCTTCCATTATCTTTCTCTCGGGCTTTTCTTCGTTCTTCGGTATTTCGAGGTTTATAACGAGCCGCTCCTCCTTGTCATCCTCGAAGTCGTATATCTCCAGCTCCTCCACCTCGACGTCCTCAAAGATGCTCTCCAGCTCCGGGCTGATGATCTTCTTGTCGTTGCCGTAGACCTCGACGCGGACCACGTCGTCCGTCGTTGAGGCGACGACGACTATGTCGTAGGCGCCGACCTTCTTGACGAAGCGCAGCGCACTCCCGTAGCCCTCCACTTCCTCCGTGAAGCCGAGCTGGCGCATGGTGCTCCTTATTGCCTCCGTCTTGCTCTTTATCCTGTTGAGAATCCTCTCACGGAGTTTGTAGCTCTCAAGGAGGGCCTTCTTTATTCCCTCTCCGGCTTCCTCGACGGTGCCCTCCCATATGCCGGTGACCCGTATGCCGGATGAGGTGGGCTTGAGCTCTATCTTGATGGAATCAACGTCAAAGTCTCGCAGGTCGTCTATTTTAAGCTCGCTGAGCGTGAGAATGTCGAACTCCATCCTCACGATGTTCCCGAAGGCTTTGCCTTTGAACTTCACCTTCATCACCATGGGGGGCTTATGGGGACGGTTTAAAAACTCTTCCCCTAGTGAAGAAGTCCGCTGACGGCTTTATCTGACTTCAGCCACTCCTATGGGGGTGTGCTAGAAAAGAAACGAATCCGGCGCCCTCAGTTTGTGGGGTGGGACTTTTGGAAGAGAAAATTGAAAGGGGTGGATGGTCACTTCCTCTTCCTGAGGAGAACCGGGAGGAGTGCGAGGCCCACGATGAAGGCCGGGCCGCAGGTGCTTCCCCCGCTCTCAGGGGTCGTCTGGCTCGGGCTGCTGGTGCTAGTGCTTCCGCCGACGGTGTAGGTGGTCTCGCCGGTGTTGCCGTAGAAGTCGGTCGCGATCACCTTGATAGTGAACTGGCTCGCGTCCACTCCCGGGATCTCGGTGTAGTAGGTGGCCTCGACCTCTGCCGGCTTCATCGAGAACGCCGGGTACTCTGCCAGAACCTTGCCGTCGCTGATTATCTGCACCTTCATGTCCCTGATTCCGACGTTGTCGTTGGCGGTGACGTAGGCCTTGAACCTCTGTCCCGGCTTGGGCTTGCTGGGCATGAGGTAGCCTATCTTAACCTCGGGTGCCTGGGTGTCGGCTTCCTTGACAACGGTTATCTGGCTGACGCCGGTCGGGACGGTAACGTTGAGGAGCATGTAGTAGGTTCCGCCGATCTCCCTCTCGCCGAGGACGGTGTAGGTTATGTTGGTGTGCTCCGGATCAACCTTGGCTCCCGCGGGTATCTCGAGGACGAAGGGCCCGCTGACGGCGTTGTCAAGCTCGTTCACGAACTTGACGGCGGTTCCGTCTTCACCGTTCTGCCTGTAAACGATGAACTTCTGCGGTATCGGGAGGGAGCTTATGCCCTCGTGAAGGACGTCCCCCGCGAGCGGGAACTTCACGGTGCCGTTTTCATAGACGTAGATGACCTGCGAGCCGTACCAGCTCGGAGTGGTGTAGCCCCTGCTCTGGTCTGCCTGGCTCGGCGGGTTGCTGGTCTTGTCCGGGGCGCCGGTGGTGGTGACGGTGTAGAACCAGTGTTCGTTGCCCTCCTTGTCGATGTAGAGAACCGGCTTGTCCTTGTGGATGTGTCCGGCAAGGACGAGCCTGACGTTGTACTTCTCGACGAGCTGGAGGAAGGTTCTGGCTATCTCGTCGTACTCGCCGTTCTTGCCCTCCCAGTCCCAGCTGATGTACCCGGTGAGGGTCTGCCAGTCGTCCTCGTCGAAGGCGGTGTAGCCCTTTATGGTTCCGCCCCACTTGCCGTCGGGGGTGCTGTACCAGAACGGGTGGTGGACGAGGACTATCGGTACCTTGTCAGGGTGGCTCTTCAGCACGTTTTCCATCCACTGGAGCTGCTCAAGCTCGGGGTGCCTCTCCTCGCCCCTGCTGTCGAGGCCTATGATGATGAAGTCCCCGATGACCTCGTAGAAGTACCTGGGGCCAACGTACTTGTTGTAGTAGGTCGGCGGGTGGTCGTGGTTGCCCTTTATGCTTATGAGCGGAGTTCCTGCCGCGGTTCCGTGGAGTATTGCCTCGTCGAACATCTTGTAGCCCTCGCTGTCGCCGTTGGTGTCAACATCATCGCCCGTGCTGATTATGAGGTTGATGACGTTCTCACTCTGCAGGCCCGTCATGGCGTAGTACGTCATGAAGCTGTCAGCGGCGGTGTAGCTGTGCATCGCGTAGGGGTGGTCGCAGTACTTGAGGATCTCCGGTATGCTCTTCTGGAAGTAGTCCCCGCAGACGAATCCCATCTTGGAGCCGCTCGTGACGTGGAGGTCGCTGCCGTGGGCTATCCTGAGAACCGTCGGGGCGTCCTTCATGACCCACACGCCGTTCGGAATGGTTACATCTCCCTTGTTGCTCTTCACTATGAGGAAGTAAACGTCCGGCATCGCGTCCTCGGGTATCTTGGCCTTGATGACGCCGTTCTCCGTGCCCACTATCTGGAGGTCGTAGGGCCCATGAAGTATGGAGACTATCTGAAGGGAATCGATGGCAACTCCCTCGACGGGGTGTATTTCAACTATGTCTCCGGGCTTTCCTATCGCTGGAACTCCCGGGAGCGGCTGAACGAGGATCTCTCCCGGTGTCACGCTGCTTGAAGCTGCCCAGACGGTGCTCACTGGGACCGTCGCTATGGTAAGCAGGGCCACCAAAAGAGCCATAAGCTTGCCTGCCTTCATGGTATCACCAAGAAAAGCTGAAATAAATCGGTTATAAGCTTTCCCTTGTCTGAGGGGCGCTCCTTTACCCATTTTCGTCCAGTGCCGCTCTTATAATCTCTGCCAGCTCCGAGCTCCCCCCGAACCGCAGGTAGGATGAATAGTTCTCGACTATCCTTCCGCGCAGCTTCTTGGCAGCCTCTATCTTCCCGTTCCTCAGGGCCACCCCCAGCCGGGTGAAGTCCACGGCCATCTCCAGGAGGTGCCAGTCAGCCCTGCTCGGCGGTTTGGGGGGCAGTCTTCCATCGATGATTCCCTCCGGCTCCAGCGAACACCTCAAAACGGAGGTTTTCCCCAGATTGTCCTCGTGGACTTCCTCGGTGAACATGACCGGTCCGTAAACCCCCGGGAGTCCCCGTATCCACCTGTGCGCCCCCCTGTCCTCGAACTCAAGCTCCACCGGCAGGTTGAGGGCGAGCTTTACGATCAGCTCAACGTCGTTGGTCACCTGAACCGACGCGTGTGGGTGCTCCCTCAGCTCCTTCGCACTTTTTCCACCAAAGAGCTTGAAAAACAGCCGGTTTCCGCCCCTTACAACGCCCACCGGGGCGGCATTTGATCTCGTGACGAGCAGAACCTCGTAGACCTGCCCCTCGTTGAGGAACTCCAAAAATCCGCGCATGCGACCACCTAAATGAAATGGGAAAAGGGGTTTAAAGCTGCTGCTTCGGGAGGACGATGATGTCGTTCCTCTCGACGTAGAACGTCACCTGCTGGAGCGGCCTGAGTCCGGCTATCTCCCTGTCGCTGATGGTTCTGGCGATGATCCTGGTGTCCCCGAAGAGGCCAACGACCTCAATGAAGAAGCCGTAGTACTCGATGAGGTCAACGGTCCCGGTGAATGAGACCGCATTCTCGACAGGCTTGAGCTTTATCCTCTCAGGCCTGATGACTATGACGACGTCGTCGCTCTTGTCAGTGTAGTGGAGGCCATCCAGCCGTATTCCTTCGAACTCGACGGAAACGCGGTCGCCGTTCCTCTCGACAACTTTGGCTGGGATGACGTTGGTCTTGCCCATGAAGCTGGCAACGAACTCCGTCCTCGGAGTCTCGTATATCTCCTTCGGTGTTCCCACCTGCTCGACGGTTCCGACGTTCATGACGGCAATCCTGTCGCTTATTGCCATGGCCTCCTCCTGATCGTGGGTGACGTAGATGACGGTAATGCCGAGCTCGCGCTGGATTCTCCTTATCTCGGAGCGCATCTCAAGCCTGAGCTTGGCGTCGAGGTTGCTTAGCGGCTCGTCCAGGAGGAGAACCTTGGGCTCGACGACGAGCGCCCTCGCTATGGCGACACGCTGCTGCTGACCTCCGGAAAGCTGGGTCGGGTAGCGGTCCGCGAAGCCCTCGAGCTTGACGAGTTCGAGGGCCCACTCGACCTTCTTCTTTATCTCGTCCTTCGGGAGCTTCTTGAGCTTGAGTCCGTAGGCGACGTTGTCGAAGACTGTCATGTGGGGCCACAGGGCGTAGTTCTGGAAGACGAGCACCGCACCGCGCTTGCTGGACGGGAGGTAGGTGACCTCATCGTCGCCGAAGTGTATGGTGCCGCTGTCCGGGAAGTCCAGACCCGCTATTATCCTCAGCGTCGTGGACTTTCCACACCCGCTCGGTCCGAGCAGGGTGAAGAGCTCCCCGGCCTTTATATGAAGGTCTATCCCCTTAAGGGCAACCGTTTCTCCGAAGGTTTTGACGATGTTCTCAAGCTTGACGTCAACCATCCCAACCACCTCATGTGAGACCTATGAATGAGTACCTCTGCTTGGTTATCACGTTGGCCAGGACTATGGCTACGATCTGTACCGTCATGAGGAAGACACCGAGCGCGGCCGCGAGGTTGGCGCTTCCGACGGCGCTCGTCATGAGCTCGACCATCCTGGCGGTTATTGGGTAGTACTCGGGGTTGATTGAACCGAGGGTGATGCCGACGCTGGTCTCGCTCATACAGTAGACGAAGCTCAGCATGGCTCCTCCAAGCAGGTTCAGGAGTATCAGGGGTATCAGAATTCCCGTCAGTGCCTTCCACCTTCCTGCGCCGAGGTTGAGCGCCGCCTCCTCGAGAGACACGTGAACCTGCTGGATTCCGGCCGAGATGGAACGTGCCGCGAAGGGCAGACGCCTGATTGAGTACGCCAGCACGAGAACCATCGCCGGGTTGAAACCGAGCAGGTTCGTGGGGTCGAGGGGCGTGTCCGGGAACACCTTGGCGAAGAAGAAGAAGTAGCTCATCGCTATAACGATACCCGGAACGGCTATGGGTATCGTTGAAAGGCTGTCGAGAACGGGCCCGAGCTGACTCTTCTTGAACCTGCTGGAGGCGTAGGAGGCGGTGAGCGACAGGAGGAGGATGACGATTATTGCGGCGGTGGAATACATAATGCTGTTCATGATGACGCGTTCAATGTCCGGCTGGGTTATAATGCTCTGGATGTGCGCGGTGGTAAAGCCCTCCGGCCAGGTTCCGACCCAGCTCTCGCTGAAGGCGAGGAGCACGACACCGATCTGTGGGAATATCGAGATGAGGAGCATCGGAAGGACGACGAGGTAGATAAGGACCGCCTGCCAGCCCTTGGGCTTGGCCACGCGCGGCTTCCACCTTCCGCCCTTGCTGAGCATAGCGTACTGGCGCAGGCTGACGTACTTTCTGATGCCTAGGAACATCAGAATGGCGATGGTGAGCATTATGAGCGCGAGGGCGGCGAGCTGTGGGCTTCCAACGTTGAAACCGCTGGTGAAGGCGCTGTAGATCTGGAAGGACATGAGCTTTCTGGCGAGCGGGTTGCCCTGGAAGACTATCGGCGCGGCGAGATCCTCAAGGCTGAATATTCCAACGAGGGTTGCACCCGCCGCTATTCCCGGGAGGGCAAGCGGGAATGTAACGGTTCTGAAGAGGTGGAACCCCCTGCTTCCGAGGTTCTCGGCCTGCTCCTCGAGGGTGGGGTCGATGTTGATGAAGCTCGCGTAGGCGTTGAGGTAAACTATCGGGTAGTAGGTCATCGCCTGGGCGACTATGACACCCACGAGACCGTCGATAACGATTCTGTGCGGGAATATGTGGAGGATATCGTAGAACAGCCAGTTTATCAGACCGTTGGGAAGGAACATCTTCTTGACGATGAAAACGTTGACGAAGGGCGTAACGAGGAGCGGCACGAAGAGGAGTATCCTCACGATGTTCTTGCCCGGGAAGTCGTAGCGCGCCATGACGAAGGCGAAGACTGTTCCCAGTATCGTGGTCAGGATCATGACGCTCAGGGAGACTATTATGGAGTTGAGTATCACTCCGAAGTCAACGCCCTGGACGTAGTAGATCTGCTCCCCGTTGGGCAGGGTGACCAGTCTGGAGAACTCCCCAGTCGGCCAGCTGATGTAGTACTCCGACGTCAGTATGCTGGTGAACCAGTGGAATGAGAAGTGACCGTTGTACTCGAAGGCCACCGCGAGCATTGCCAGTACTGGGATTATCAGGAAGGCCACCAGGTACAGGAGTGGGAACAGGAACGAAGTCGTGACAACCGGATCGAACAGGGGTGTTCCAAAGAGTCTCTCGCTCCACTTGCTTACCTTCATTGAGCATCAACCTCCGTTCTACTTCTGACCATACCCGCCACTCTGAGTTGGTCGAGGTGGAGTCTATTTAAAGATTTCCAAAAATTTGTTGATTTGCCCATATTGAAAAAGTGCCAAAATAGAGTGGAAATTCGCAGGAGAATATCAAACTCAACCGAGCATGCTGTTGAGGTCGTCGAGCACCTTTTGGTACTTGTCCATGGCACCCTGGCGCCACTCCTGGACGAGCTGGTCCTGGAAGTTCCTGTCCTTGACGATCCTGTCGTTTATCTTCTTGGCGTACTCCTCGGTGAAGGTAACGGTCTGACCGGTCTCAGGGTCCTTGAACTCTATCGGGGCGGTGAGCTCGTCCTTGAGCTGCTCGAACTGCTCCTTGGTTATCTTGCCGTTCTTGTAGGCCTGCACTATGGCGACCCATGCGTCGTGAAGCTTCTGGTTCGGGTCAACGAGGGTGGCCTTGAAGTAGTATTGGAGTGCGCTCACGGTCTCAAGGGCCCTCTTGTCGTCAAACTCGATTCCCTCGGCGTGTATGGCGTCATCGTAGGCCTTCTCAAGGGCGGGCCTGGCTTCGCCGTAGGTCTTGCCCTCGTTCTGGCCCTTGAAGATGACGTCAGCGTAGGGCTTGGTGATGGTCATGTCGAATATCTGCGGGTTGATCGGGAGCCTGTTCACGTCGGGGCTCATCCAGACGGCCTGGCCCTCGGTGAGAACCCAGTAGATGAAAGCCTGCGCCGCCTCCGGGTGCTTGGCGTTCTTGAGGAGCGCTATCGGGTCGCCGTTTATGATGCTCTCTCCCTTCGGGACGACGTAGAGACAGTCGGGGTTCTGCTGCATGGCGGTGTAGCCGTAGAAGTCAATGGTGTTTCCTGCCGCTATCTCACCGTTGATAACGGCGTCCCTGACGGCGTCGCTGGCGAGGTAAACCTTGGAGTTGGCCGTGATGAGGGTCATGATGCGCCAGCCCTCCTCCCAGCCGAAGGCCTGGAGGATTATCTGGTATATCCTGGTGTTGGAGGTGCTCCGGGTTGGGTCGGCTATTCCGTACTGCGGCGGGTTGAGGGCCCAGTCTTCACTCGCGATGTCCTCCCACTTGTTCGGTATCTGAAGGTTCCACTTCTCGAGCTGCTTCTTGTTCACAGTGAATCCGAATGACGAAAGGGCCGCGGCGACCCAGTAGACCTTATCACCGTCCTTTCTTATCATCGGCATTCCTGCCAGCTCGGTGGGAATCGGATTTCCGAGGAGGCCGAGAACCTTTTCGTCGGTTATCGGGGCGAGGTAGTTGGCCTTGTAGAGGTCGTCAAAGAGTGTGGGACCTCCTCCCCAGCCAACGTCGGCTCCTTTGTCTATGTAGCTGGGCCAGAGGCTCTCCGGAACCTTGATGAACTTGATGTCCTCGATGTTATACTGCTTGGCGACATCGCTCTGGAGGAAGGTCTGCTTGACCATGTATTGTATGGTCGCGTCGTGTCTGGTGACGATGACAAGGGTTATTCCGGAGGTTCCATCGTCGTTTCCTCCGCTTATGCAGCCGCTGGCCACGACGCTGAGGGCAAGAAGCAGGATAAAGCCAATTGCCACGGGCTTCTTCATGGTTTATCACCTGGTTATGTCAATCGTGGGTGGTTCGAGAAACTTAATAAAAAATTAATGGTTCAACAAGCAAAAAATGGAGGAGATCACTTCCTCCTCCTGTAGAGGGCAAGCGGTATGAGGGCGAGACCGATCAGAGCCGCCGGACCGCAGGTGCTTCCGCCACCTTCCTCCTTGCCGAGGTTCTGCTGGACGCTGATGGCCCAGTGGATGAAGTTGGTGACGAACTGCGGGCCGTCGAGGTCAACGCCGTGGTAGGTCGGGCTCCACATGGGCTCGTAGCCGCCGTAGGGGGTCTCGCCGCTGACAACGAGGATGTTCTTCTTGTCCTCAAAGAGCTGGACAGCCATGAGCGGGAACTCACCGGTGTCGCCGGCGGTATAGGCCTGGGCCGCCGGGTCAGTGTTCTCAACGATCTGACCGTCGGCGCTGGTGGTCACGATGATGTATATCCCCTCTGCTATTCCGCCGTGGAGGCTCTGCCAGTTGCCGTTCTCATCGACGTAAGCAACGACACCCGGTCCGTGGAAGAGGACCTTGCCGCCGTTCTTGAAGTCCTTGGTGAGCATGTCCTTGTCGGGGGTTCCGCTGTCAGGGTTGACGAGACCGACGACACGGTAGCCGGCACCGGCGTTGCTGGTGGCGTCCTCAGCGGAGCACTGGTCGAGCCTGAGGTTGGCACCGATGGCGTCGAGAATGGTGTTCACGAAGTCGATCCTCTGCGGGCCGTCACCGTAGTCGGAATCGCCTGCAACCCAGAGGATCCTGTTTCCGTCGTTCCACCACTGGACGATGGCCTGAACCTCATCCGGGCTGAAAGCCTGGGTCGGCTGGCCGAGGATAAGGAAGTCCACGTCCTTGATGGCGTCGTAGGTTATCGTGTCACCGAGCTGCGGGATTCCAAGCTCGTCAGCCTTCTCCGCCGGTCCAATGTAAGCCCAGCTGACGTCGCTGATGGTCTTTATCATTCCCTCAGCGAGAACGTTGCCGTCCTTGTCGGCCAGAACTGCCAGACCCTTGTCGCTCTCGCCGTGGGAGAGGTCAACACCGACGGTCGTAGCGCTGGCCATGGCAAAACCAAAAACACCAAAGATCACAAAGGCAGCCAGTATTATTGCAGCCCTCTTCATGATATCACCAGGTTATCTAAGGCTGATGGAGTTATAAATCTTATGAATTGGAAAGTTTTTCGGCCCTGTTAAACTTTGAAGCCCTGCAGTGAGTTCCTTTCCCCCGGCAGTAAAACCCTTAAAGCCTTCCGCCGTTTCTGGCTCAGGTGGTAGCGATGGACATAGATGGGAAGATTCAACTTATAAATAGAAAACCCACGGAAGAGCTCCTGACCGCGGAGAACCTCAGGCACCTGCTCGAAGTCGGCGTTCCAATGCAGCACTACATAGGATTTGAGATAAGCGGTTACATTCACCTCGGAACCGGACTCATGGCGGGAGCGAAGATAGCCGACCTTCAGAAGGCTGGAATCAAGACGAGGATTTTCTTAGCGGACTGGCACAGCTGGATAAACGATAAGCTCGGTGGAGACCTCGGGGTCATCCAGAAGGTCGCGCTTAGCTACTTCAAGGAGGGCATGAAGCAGAGCATAAAGGTCATGGGCGGCGACCCGGACAATGTCGAGTTCGTTCTCGCGAGCGAGATACTGGAGAAGGGCGACTACTGGCAGACGGTTATAGACATCTCCAAGAACGTCACCCTCGCGAGAATGATGCGCTCCATAACCATCATGGGCCGCCAGATGGGTGAGGCCATAGACTTCGCCAAGCTAATCTACCCTGCGATGCAGGTGGCGGACATCTACTACCAGGGCGTCACCATAGCCCACGCCGGAATGGACCAGAGGAAGGCACACGTGATAGCAATCGAAGTGGCCCAGAAGCTCAAGTACCACGCCCTCGAGTGGAAGGGCGAGAAGCTCAAGCCGGTCGCTCTGCACCACCACCTCCTTCTCGGCCTTCAGGAGCCTCCGGTCTGGCCGATAGAGAGCGAGGAGCAGTTCAAAGAACTGAAGACCCAGATGAAGATGAGCAAGAGCAAACCCTACTCGGCGGTCTTCATCCACGACACTCCTGAGGAGATAAAGCAGAAGCTCAGGAAGGCCTTCTGTCCAGCGAAGGAGGTCAAGTACAACCCCGTCCTCGACTGGGCCGAGTACATAATCTTCCGCGAGGAGCCGACGGAGTTCACAATACACAGGCCCGCCAAGTTCGGCGGCGACGTCACCTACACGACCATCGAGGAGCTCAAGAGGGACTTTGCCGAGGGTAAGCTCCACCCGCTCGACCTCAAGAACGCCGTCGCCGAGTACCTCATCGAACTCCTCAAGCCGGTCAGGGAGTACTTCGAGAGGAATCCAGAGCCGCTTGAGCTGATGCGGGAGATAAAGATCACCCGCTGATTTTCCCTCCCTTTTAGCTGGTGGAGCCGATGCCGGGAATAGACGAGAAGGACAGGGAGATACTCAGAATCCTTCGGAAGGAGGGCAGAATAACCCTAACCGAGCTCGGGAAGAGAGTTGGCCTATCCCCAGCCAGCGTGAAGAACAGGGTAGAAAAGCTGGAGAAGCTTGGGGCAATTAAGGGCTACTCCGCCATCGTTGACCCGGCTTTCCTCGACGAATACGTTCAGACGTTCTTTGAACTCAAGCTGGCCATAGACGACCACACGATTGACCCGATTCTGAGACGGGTTGCCAGGCTGGATGAGGTTCAGAGCCTCTACCGGCGCAGCGGCGAGAGGCAGATACTCGTGAGGGCGAGCTTCCACGACACGGATGAGGTCAAGGCCTTTGCCGGAAGGCTCAAACGGCTCTTCGGCAAGAACCTGGAGCGGGTGGAGGTTACGCTCATAATAGACACCTTCAAGGAAAACTGGGTGTCCTGTGAGACGGGGAAACGCTGATCGCTTGGCGAGGGAGTGAGAATGCTCTTCGTCGTGAGGCCCGGGAGAAAGAAGAACGAACTTGAGGCATTCTTTATTGAGAACGAGCCGGAAAAGCTCACCGCGATGAAGAACCTGAAGGCCGAGAGGATATACCGCTTCATAATGCGCGAGGGGAGGCTCTTCAAGGTTCTTGAGGGAAGTCAGTATCGCAATCCGAAAGAGATAGAGAAGCTTCTTCGCCAAGCCAGAATCGCCCTGGTGAACGCCGACGAGTGGGAGGACTACTTCAGGAGAAGGCTCCAGAACAAGAGGGTTGAGAGGGCCGAGCTCTGCCGTCTCTGCCTCCTCGACGGCAGGGTAACTGTTCTCACCGAAGGAAACCGCATTAAATATCATGGCGAGTACATCTGCGAGAGGTGTGCGGAAGACGAGCTGAAGAGGGAGCTCCGCTTCAGGTTCAGGAGCGTTGCCATGTTCGACCAGGCAAAGAAGCTCCTCGACAGGTTTAGAGACCTCGATAAGGTTCTCTACGCCTTCGACCCCCGCTTCGACCCGACGAGGCATCCGGAGATAACCAAGTGGGACGAGCTGAAGGCCAAGCACATGCGCGTTGAGAAAATTCTCCTCGACGAGCTCCCGCTTCCCGAGAAGTTTAAATCCGTTCTCAAAGCGGAAGGTGTTAACGAACTCCTCCCGGTTCAGAGTCTGGCAGTAAAGCACGGCCTCCTTGAAGGCGAGAGCCTCCTAGTAGTTTCCGCCACGGCGAGCGGAAAAACCCTAATCGGCGAACTGGCCGGCGTCCCAAAGGCCATGAAGGGCAGAAAGCTACTCTTTCTAGTGCCGCTGGTCGCCCTGGCCAACCAGAAGTACGAGGACTTCAAGCGGAGGTATTCAAAGCTCGGGCTGAGGGTGGCCATTCGCGTTGGAATGAGCCGCATAAAAACCCGGGACGAGCTTGTGGTCGTTGATACGGGCATCGATGCCGACATCATAGTGGGAACCTACGAGGGCATAGACTACCTCCTCAGAGCTGGGAGGAAGATAGGAAACGTCGGAACCATCGTGATAGACGAGATACACACCCTCGACGACGAGGAGAGAGGGCCCCGCTTGGACGGGCTGATCGCGAGATTGAGAAAGCTCTATCCGAGCGCCCAGTTCATAGGCCTGAGCGCCACCGTCGGAAATCCCGGCGAACTGGCCAGGGAACTGGGGTTAAAACTGGTGCTCTACGACGAGAGACCGGTGGATTTGGAGAGGCACATAATCATAGCTAGAAACGAGTCCGAGAAGTGGCGTCACATAGCGGTTCTCTGCCGGGCGGAGGCGATGAGGAAATCCCGGCAGGGCTACAAGGGGCAGACGATAGTCTTCACCTTCTCGCGCAAGAGGACGCACGAGCTTGCCGCTTACCTCACGAGCAAAGGCCTCAAAGCCAAGCCCTACCACTCCGGTTTACCCTACAAACAGAGGAAACTCACCGAGATGGAGTTTTTAGCCCAGAGGCTCGACGTTGTAGTCACCACAGCCGCCCTTGGGGCCGGCGTTGACTTTCCCGCTTCACAGGTGGTCTTCGAGAGTTTGGCCATGGGCAACAAGTGGCTGAGCGTGAGGGAGTTCCACCAGATGCTCGGCCGTGCCGGAAGGCCGCTCTACCACGAGAAGGGCAGGGTCTACCTCATCGTTGAGCCTGGGAGGAAATATTCCGCCCAGATGGAAGGCAGCGAGGACGAGGTTGCCTTCAAGCTTTTGACCGCTCCAATTGAGCCCGTGATGGTGGAATGGAGCGACGAGCTTGAACAGGACAACGTCTTGGCCCACTCCTGCGTCTTCAACCGGCTCGACGTCATCGAGGACGTTCAATCCAAGTGCCTTGGTGCCAACCAGAGCGCGGAAAAGGTTCTCGAAAAGCTTGAGGAGCACGGCTTCGTCCGGCTCAAGGGGCCGTCTGTGGAGGTCACGCCCTACGGAAGGGCCGTGAGCATGAGCTTCCTCCTGCCCAAAGAGGCGTCCTTCATAAGGAAGGACCTCGGGAAGAAGCCCGCCCAGTGGATAGCAGTCAAGCTTTTGCCGTTCGAAAACCTTTACCTGAGCGGAACGCTCCAGAGGGAGCTTGAGGGGGCAGTTAGGGGAAGGCTGAGCGCCAACGTCTTCTCGCCGAGCTTTGCCTCAATCCTTGATGAACTTGATCGAGTTATCCCCGAACTCAGCCCCAACGCGGCGGAGAGGCTCTTCACGCTCTACCAGGAGTTCTTCATGTGTCCTGAAGAGGACTGCACCGACTACGCGATGGAGCGCGTTAGCAATCTGATAATCGAGCTGAGGAGGAACGGTAAGCACCCAACCCAGATAGCGGAACACTTCAGGAAGGTCTACGGGCTGATAGTCTATCCTGGAGACGTCTTCACGTGGCTCGATGGCATCGTGAGGAAGCTTGAGGCGATAGAGAGGATCGCGAGAGTCTTCCACGTGAGGAACGCCGAGGAGGAGGCGAAGGTTCTGAAGAGGGAGATTGAAGAGGGCAGAACGATACGCAAGGACTACGGGGACAAGAGAGGCCGGAGAGACCAAGGAAAACCGAGGAGGCGGAACCAGACCCGAAAAGGACTGGATAGAAGAGAAAAAAGGAGCGGCTGAGGGCTCAGCCTCCTATCTGAAGCACCAGCTGGGCCGGGTCCCTTATGGCCGGGCCTAAGCCGAGGATGTATATTGCGAGGTACCAGAAGCGCCTCTCCTCTTCGTCGGGCACAAGGTATTTGAGCCCGTAGTATACCACCACAAGTATCAGGGTTATCCACGGGTAGTATGAGTATGCCCCCAGATGGTTCACCAGGATGTTTTCCAGCCAGTGCACCTCGCGGTAGCCGTAGAAGTGGATGGCCACGACAGTCGAAGCTATATCGAAGTAGTGGGCGAGAACCGGGTAGAGGTAGAGCCTGTCAAAGGGCCTCCACCGGTAGAACGCGAAGACTGCAGCAAAGCTGACTGCGGTGTGGATGAGGGTCAGCCCGTAGGGCTCCCAGCTTTTGGCATTGATCACCAAAAGGTAGTTGGCCCAGAGCGCCAGCAGTGCCCCCCAAGCAGTCGTTATTTTCGGATAGGTGCCCATTTTTGCGTCCGCCGCGAGGGCGGGGAGTATCAGAACGAACGCCGTAAAGAATATACCTGGAGTAAGTATGAGAGGGTTCTTTGGAAGAACTCCACCGTCAACGAGTGCCCTCACCGTGGAGCCGAAGATTACCATAGGAGTAACTGCCAGGAAGAGCCTCTCATCGACCTTTATCCTGAGGGGCTTGATTATATACTTATATGAGTATATCACTCCAAACCCCAGCAAGAGGGCATACACAAGCGTGTTAACAGGGTTGTAGCCGCTTCTCGTGAACATCGGCTCCCAGAAGTATTTGTATATGAAACCCCACAGTTCATTCCACAGTGATTCCAGCATCTCTTTCCCCCTGCCTGAGTCGGCCTTCCTGTTTAAAGGTCTTTTGGGGACAAAAAAGAAAAGCTGATAAACGGTGGGATTTTAAAAATGTAAGGGGTGATAAAATGCCGTACGGACCTGCGATGGTTTTTGGTATGGGCGCCGCGATGATACTGGGCTTCCTGTTGGCGCTCTTCATAGCGGCGATATTCCTGTGGATGGCCGCGAAGCTCATCGGGATCAAAAACGCATCGATAGGGAAGGCGATGATTGCAATACTCGGAGGAGGTGTCCTGGCGGCCATCGTTGGCTCTCTGGTCGGAGCGGTTCTGGGACCCCTTGGCCCCATAGCGGCGTTCATTACGAACCTGTGGGTCATCAAGGCGGTTTTTGACACCGGCTGGCTCAGGGCATTCCTCGCGTGGATACTCTCGGCCGTGATAGCCGGCATTGTGATGGTAATCCTTGCGCTCCTGGGAATATTCACAATCGGCGCACTCGCAGCGCTCTGAGTTTCTCTTTTTTGGGTAATGTATAAATATTCCCAGCGCGCTAGACTATGTGATGCCTATGTTCTTCAAACCGGCCGAGCTCCAATCCAGGGAGGTGAAGCCCTTCGATGGGTTCCCCTTCGGCCTCAGCGAGGGAAGCCTAGCGGGGATAATCTCAACCGACGAGCTGGCCGAGACGGCTTTTCTGTACCACCTCGTTGCAAACGCCCTTGAGAACGGTCCCGTTTATCATATCGGGCCGGGGACATCGTTTTCCGTTAAGGTTCTGAAGCGCCTCACGGAGGACGTTTCCAACCTGTACGCCGGCAACGTCTACTCCATCGAGGAACTCCTCCAAGCGCTCAACGTCGTTGAGGATGGCTCCCTCGTGGTGGTTTCTCCGTTCCCTGCGCTCCTCAACCGCTCCGCCGAGGGGGTAGTGGAGGTTAGAAAGCTGGTTGACAGAAAGGGACTCATCCTGGTTCTGGGACACACGACCATGGAGCTCAACGAGCTCGACCTTCCCGGCGAGTTTAGGCGCCTCTACGACCTGCCGGAGATATTCGAGGCGCTGGCCGTTCTGAGAACCAGCTCCTACCGCGGTCACTACAGGCTCAACATGACCGTTCTCAAGGCACCTCCCGACCACGTCTCCGCCGTTGGGGACCACTCAATACCGATAGACTCCCTGATAAAGCCCCTTCTCTAGCCGTATATACTAACGTGGCCGAGTCCCAGGCCGTAGCGGACGTAGAGCGCCAGTCCGAAGAGGATTAATATAATCGCAGTGGCCGCGTAGTCCCTGCCCGTCATCTCGATATCGTAGAGGAACGTTCTCTTCCTGCCAGTCCCGAGCGCCCTGCTCTCGAGGGCTATGCTCAGCTCGTGAGCGGTTTTGAGGGAGGCAACGAGCAGGGGGATGAGAACGGCGGTCATCTTCTTTGCTCTCACCAGGAGATTCCCCTTCTCGACTTCCCAGCCGCGGCTCCTCTGGGCATCGGTTATGTTTCTGGATAGCACGTAGAGTGTCGGAATGTAGCGGAGGGCTATCGAGATCGTCAGACCAAACTCGTAGGGCATGCCCAGCCTCACGAAACCCAGTATCAGGTCGCGCTGGGTTGTCGTCATCAGCAGGAGGAACGTTATCAGCGCAAACGTGAGCAGCCTCATGGCGAAAGAAACACCGAAGAGCAGTCCCTTGAGCCTCGGCTCGTAGATGATGGGCCACACCACGAGGGTTATGATAACTATCGGCAGGAGGGGTTTGAGGAGCTTTATCTGCTCCCGTATCTCGACCCCGCCGAGGAGCCTTCCGACGAGCAGGAAAGCGAAGAAGAGAGGTATCAGGATTTTGGGGTCGTTGTACAGCATAATCGCCGCTATCCCGGCGATGGTACCGATTATCTTGACCCTGGGGTCGAGGGAGTGCAGTGGAGAGCTCTTCTCCGTGTAGAATGGATAGATCATACCGCACCACCCGCCAGGGCATCGACCAGCTCACGAACGCTTCTCACGAAACCCACTCCCGCGCCCTCGCTTATCCTGAGAAGTTCGGGCTTCTCAAGTCCGAAATCATGAAGCTCAAGCGAGAAGAACTCCTCCACGGGGCCATCGAAGACCTTTCTGCCGTCGTGCAGCAGGAGGACCCTCTCAGCCAGCTCCAAAACCAGGTCCATATCGTGGGTTATGAGCAGTATCCCGTGCCCCTTGGAGCGGAGCTTCCTCACGGCATCGACGACACTGGAGGAACTCCTCGCGTCCAGTCCGGTTGTTGGTTCGTCCAGGATAAGGTACTTCGGCTTCATCGCCAGAACGCAGGCTATCGCCAGCCTCTGCTTCTCGCCGCCGCTCATTGAGTACGGTGTCCTCTCCCAGTACCCCTCCAGATTGACCGACCTCAGCGCCCACCGAACCCTCTCTTCAATCTCATCGTCGCTCAGCCCGAGGTTCCGCGGCCCGAAGGCAACCTCGCGGAACACGTTCTCCTCGAAGAACATGTGCTCGGGGTTCTGAAAGACGTAACCCACCTTCGTGCTCAGCTCGGCGACGGTGTGTTCGCGCGTGTCCATACCGTCCACCGTCACCCTGCCCCGCGTGGGCTTCAGGAGGCCGTTGAGGTGCTTCGCGAGGGTGGTTTTTCCGCTCCCGTTGGGGCCAACTCAACGCGACTATCTCCTCCCCCATCTCGAAGCTTACTCCCTTCAGAGCTTCCCTACCGGTCTCATAGACGTGCCAGACGTTCTCCACCCTCAGCATCGCTTTCCACTTCCGTCCCGGGATTTAAAAAAGTTCCCAGTGAGCTCATGAGTTCGCCGAACAGAACCCTCGAGACCTCCAGAAGGGACGGTGCGTCCCCGAGTATCTCCGCAACCGAGGCTGCACCCCCCGGCACGGGATTGGAGACGTTGAGGCCCACCCCGAT
>NZ_LLYW01000025.1 GCF_001484195.1 Thermococcus celericrescens | reverse complement strand
CGCTACGGCCGCTCCCGCGTCAGCGGATTCGCCACCTGGAGCGTCAACCCCGCCACCATGCTCCTCCTCGACGAGTTCATAGCGATTGGAACCCAGATGAAGACGGAAAGGCCCGGCAAGGGCTGTATCGTAACCCCCGCAACGACGGTCGAGGGGCCGATAGTCAAGCTCAAGGACGGGAGCGTTATACGCGTGGACGACTACGAGACCGCCCTCAAGGTCCGCGACCAGCTGGAGGAGATACTCTACGTCGGCGATGCGCTGGTTAACTTCGGAGACTTCGTGGAGAACAACCAGACCCTTCTTCCCGCCAACTACTCGGAGGAATGGTGGATTCAGGAGCTGGTAGGGGCCATAGCCGAGACCTACGAGGTCGAGCTTAGGCCGTTCTCCGACAATTCACGCGAGGCCATCGAGGAGGCGGCGGAGTACATTGAACTCAACCCGGACTTTCTCGAAAACCTGTTGAAAGACCCCCTCCGCGTGAGACCTGACGTTGAGGTTGCTATACACATCTCAAACGTTCTTGACATCCCGCTCCACCCATACTACACCCTCTACTGGAATACACTCAAACCTGAGGAAGTTGAGGAACTCCAGCGGGCGCTGCTGGGTGCTCAAATCGAGTGGAACGAGCATATGAAGAACAAGTTCGCGAGAAGAGTCGTTTTGGACAACGACCCCAAAATCAAACGCTACCTTGAACTCCTCGGCCTCCCCCACAGGCTTGAGCGCACTGGGGAGAGGAAAAAGGTCATAGTCATCGATTACCCCTGGAGCGCCGCCCTGCTCACACCCCTGGGCAACCTCGAATGGGAGTTCAAGGCAAAGCCTTTCCACACCACCATAGACATCATCAACGAAAACAACAGGATAAAGCTCCGCGATAGGGGAATAAGCTGGATTGGGGCGAGAATGGGAAGGCCGGAGAAGGCCAAGGAGAGGAAGATGAAGCCGCCGGTGCAGGTTCTCTTCCCGATTGGTCTTGCCGGCGGCTCGAGCAGGGACATCAAGAAGGCCGCCGAGGAAGGAAAGGTAACGAGCGTGGAGATAGCCTTCTTCCGCTGTCCAGAGTGCGGCCACACCGGGCCGGAGCACATCTGCCCGCGTTGCGGAACGAGGAAGGAACTCCTTTGGCACTGCGCCAAGTGCAACGTTGATTACTCGCAGAGCGAGGCCGAGAACTTCGACTTCCGCTGTCCCAAATGCGGGACCGAGCTTAAGCCCTACGCGAGGAGGACCATAAAGCCCTCCGAGCTTCTTCGCACCGCTATGGAGAACGTCAAGGTCTACGGCATCGACAAGCTCAAGGGCGTCCAGGGTATGACCTCAGGCTACAAGATGGCCGAGCCGCTTGAGAAGGGCCTCCTGAGGGCTAAAAACGATGTCTACGTCTTTAAAGATGGCACCATTCGTTTCGACGCCACCGACGCCCCGATAACCCACTTCAAGCCAAAAGAAATAGGCACGAGCGTTGAGAAGCTCCGCGAGCTCGGCTACACCCACGACTTCGAGGGCAAGCCCCTAGAGCGGGACGACCAGATACTCGAGCTCCGCGTGCAGGATGTCATACTGCCCTACGAGGCTGGAAGGTACCTCCTCAAGGTGGCCCGCTTCATAGACGACCTCCTCGAGAAGTTCTACGGCCTTCCGCGCTTCTACAACGCCGAGAAAATGGAGGACCTCGTTGGGCACCTCGTCATCGGCCTTGCCCCGCATACCTCCGCCGGAATCATCGGCAGGATAATCGGCTTCTCTGACGTTCTGGTCGGCTATGCGCACCCGTATTACCATGCAGCGAAGAGAAGGAACTGCTTCCCCGGCGACACGAGAATCCTTGTTCAGATAGATGGCAAACCCGCTAGGATAACCCTTCGCGAGCTTTACGAGCTGTTCGAGGAAGAGAGTCATGAAAACATGGTTTACGTGAGAAGGAAGCCGAAGAGGAATATTAAGGTTTATTCCTTCGACCCTGATAGCGGCAAGGTCGTTCTCACGGACATCGAGGACGTGATAAAAGCTCCGAGTACCGACCACCTGATTCGCTTCGAGCTTGAACTCGGGAGGAGCTTTGAAACGACAGTTGACCATCCTGTTCTCGTCTATGAAAACGGAAAGTTCGTGGAGAAGAGGGCGTTTGAGGTGAAGGAAGGGGATAGGATATTGGTTCCAAAACTTGAGTTTCCAGAGGTGGAGGTTGAACACCTTGATCTGCTTGAGGAGTTTGCCAGAGGGGAGTTCAGGGAGCTTTGGGACCGGATAATGGTTAGGGGAATAGGAGAGTGGATTAGATCCCGCGGTTTGGAGAAACACGTTAAGGCCGATTACATCAGAAGGGATTCCATTCCATTGAGCGTACTCCTGGAGCTTTTGAAAGCCAAGAACATTCCGATTTCGAAGGTTCCAGGTTGTAAGATTGCCTTTAAGCGGGACAGGGTTACCGTTAATCGGTTAGTTCCCATAAAACCGCTGATGCGGGTTCTTGGTTATTATCTCGCCGAAGGCTACGCGAGGGAAAGCGAGAGCGTTTACCAGATCAGCTTTTCAGTCGCAGATGAAGAGGCGAGGGAGGATCTAAAGAAGGTCCTCAGGGAAGCTTTTGGGGACGGCTTTGGAATCCACGAGCGGGGGGAGGAGGTCACCGTGGGTTCTCGCGTTCTCTATCTGCTATTCACAGAGGTTCTCAAAGCTGGGAAAAACGCCCACACTAAGCGTGTTCCATCAATGGTTTACACCCTTCCGAAAGAAGCAGTCGTAGAGATGCTCAGGGCCTACTTTGAGGGGGATGGGAGTGCGTTAAGGACCGTGCCTCGGGTGGTAGTGTATAGTGTTAACAAGCCCCTCTTGGAGGACGTTGAGACACTGCTGCTTGGGAAGTTTGGAATACGTGGGTATGACACAGTTGACAAAAACGCCAATCGTGGAAACGCCCGGGGCAGGCTGTATCACGTTGAGCGTGGGACTGAACCGCCCATTTCAAAGGTTTATGCCCTTAACATAGCGGGACAGTACTATCACAGATTCTTTGAGGAGATTGGCTTTGTCAGCGAGCGCAAGAACTCAGTGTACTCTCTTCATCCCGGAAAGGAGAAATCTACAGGAACTGACAGGTACTCATCAGAAAACGGTTGGCTTTTGAAAGTCAGACGTGTTGAATATGTCAAACCCAAGGATGACTTTGTGTTCTCTCTTAATGCCAAAGAATACCACAACGTGCTGATTAATGAAAGTATCGTAACACACCAATGCGATGGTGACGAGGACGCTGTCATGCTCCTCCTTGATGCCCTGCTCAACTTCAGCAAGTATTACCTCCCTGAGAAGCGCGGCGGCAAGATGGACGCTCCGTTGGTCGTAACGACCCGTCTCGACCCGCGCGAGGTTGACAGCGAGGTCCACAACATGGACGTCGTCCGCTACTACCCTCTGGAATTCTACAGCGCCACCTACGAGATGAAGTCTCCGAAGGAGATTAAGTTCATCGAGCGCGTTGAGGACAGGCTCGGCAAACCGGAGATGTACGAGGGTCTGAAGTTTACCCACGATACGGACGACATCGGTCTCGGCCCGAAGATGAGCCTGTATAAACAGCTCGGCGACATGGTTGAGAAGGTGGAGCGCCAGCTGGCCCTGGCGGAGCGCATACGGGCGGTTGATGAGCATCACGTGGCTGAAACGATAATCAACTCCCACCTCGTTCCGGATTTGAGGGGCAACCTGAGGAGCTTCACGAGGCAGGAGTTCCGATGTGTGAAGTGCAATACGAAGTACAGAAGGCCTCCGCTGGCCGGCAAGTGCCCCAAGTGCGGCGGAAAGATCGTTTTGACGGTCAGCAAGGGAGCTATAGAAAAGTACCTCCCCACGGCAAAGATGCTCGTTACGAAGTACAACGTGCTCGACTACACGAGGCAGAGGATATGCATAACGGAGAAGGACATAAAGACACTCTTCGAGAACGTCTTTCCTGAGAGGCAGAGAACGCTGATGGGCTTCTCGGCCGACGTCTGCGAGAAGATGATAAAGGCCCGTACCGGAAAGTCCAACGGCAAAAACGGCTACCTCGACGAGCTGAAGGCGAACGGAAAGCTCAAGAAGAAGTCCAATGCCGAGAAAAAGAAGGAATCCAAAAAGGCCTCCAAGCGCTCTGAGAAGAAGATAAAGCCATCGCAGGGGTTCGAGAAGGCGGTCAAGAAGGAAAAGGCCGCCATGAAGAAGAAAAAGAAGGGCATAAGCCTCGACGAGTTCTTCGGCTCCTAGCCTTTCCGTTAATCATATATATCATTATGCCGCTCTTTCTTTGATGGGAATGAACCCAGGGTTCAAATTGCTCCCCAGCGTGGCCTACCTGCGGGTTCAGAGGCAGGTGTTCATAGGCTATTCTATGCCCCTCGCGGGATGGATAGGGGAGTATCTGATCAACTATCGGAAGCTCCCCCGGCCGAACTTCCTTGGAAGGGCGATGGGCAAGCTGGGTTTTCACCTTGCCGGCGAAGAGAGGGACGACCGCTACATCACCCAGTTCTTCACGAAGGGGAGCGTCTCTGTAAGCGCCAGTTGGGACGTTGAGAGGGAAAGCCTTTTCCTTCAGGTGATCCCCCTCCGTTCAAGGCTCTCCCACGGCTTGACGGTTCGCGCCGAGAACATCGAGTTCTACGACCAGTACGTGGTGAGCATAGAGCCGACCGGCAAGCTACCGCCTGGAATCAGGGGCATCGGAATAAACGCCCTGATTCTTGAGGATTTTTATCCCCTTGAGACTCCCTACTGGGGAATGCTCCACGAGGACTGGGAGGTCGAGCTCAACCTGCTCGTCATGAAGGACGAGGTTTACGATAGGCTGAGCCGCGAGGAGTACCGCTGCCCCGTCTGCTTCTCACCGCTGAGCGAGGAGAACGGGGTTTTGAAGTGCACCACGTGCGGCTTTACCTACGCTCCGGAGACGGACTTCGAGAGGGTCGTGGAGAGCTTTGGCGTGGAGGAGTTTGCGTTTTGAAGCTTTTGGGAAAAGCTTCACCAAAAGTTAGTAGCTCACCACAAAGAACTTCCAAATAGTGAAGGATTTTGCGTTTTCATTGCCATTTTTCAAGCGAGAACACTTTAAAGAAGCCCATTAAAAGGGGGTTTACTTCCCCTTGACGCCCTACGGGCGTCTATTTTGGAGTTAAACCCTCGCACAGAGAGCAATTTGGCAAGCCCTCGCCCTTAAAACAGCAGTTTTGGAGAGAAAATCACCGAGAACTTAACTCTTCAAAAAGGAGCTACGAACTTTGATGAAACTTTGCGAAGGCAAAGTTTCTATGGTAGCCCCGCCGGGATTCGAACCCGGGTCGCGGGATCCAAAGTCCCGCATGCTTGGCCGCTACACCACGGGGCTGCCCGATAGAAAAAGCAGAGTCTCCACTTATAAATCTTAAGCCCATTCTGCTCCAGAAAAAGTTGAAAAGGGCTCAGAGAATCAGCGACACCAGATCCCTTATCGCCTTCTCTGGGTCTTTGGCTTTTGTAACTCCGCTCGCGAGGAGAACGCCGACGCTTCCGAGCTCCAAAGCCTTCTTGACGTCCTCGCCGGTGCTTATTCCCGCGCCCGTGAGAACTTTGACGTCCGGATTGACCTTCTTAACGAGCTCGACGGTGTCGGTGATGACCTCCGGCTTGGCCTTGCTGACAGGAATACCCGTTCCTATGAGCTCTGGCGGCTCGACTGCAACGTAGTCCGGCCCGAGTGCTGCCACCGCAGCACTAACGGCTGGATTGTTTGAGCAGACCATCGTCATTAGTCCGACTTCCTCGGCGCGCCTTATACTGGCCTCCAGATCCGCCAGAACCATTCTGTTCTCGGAGTGGTTGAGCAGCGTTCCCACCGCTCCGGCCTCCTTCACGGCCTCGGGCAGAACGTGGCCGGTGTGGCTGCCCGGCGTTATCGGGTCAATGTGCTGGGCGAAGACGGGAATCTCGACCTCCTGGGCTATTCTGTAGAGGTCGGCCAGCTGTGGCGCAACAACGATGGTTATCCCAGTCTCCTTCCAAACCTTCTCGGCAGCCTTGGCTATCCTCAGGGCGCCCTCGCCCGTGGCCTGGGCGTAGGTCTTGAAGTTAATCGCTATAATCGGCTCCTTCAGCTTCGACATTGGTATCACCGTAGGTGTTATTACCCGAGGGCTTAAACGTCTTTCCGTCGGGGAGTTTCGTTTCCACTGGAAACCGGCCTCCCAAACGGGTCTATGAGGCCTGCCCTTATGAGGGAGGAGCTGATTTTGGAGCCGAGGGAACTCCTCACGAGGCCGATGGTTACTATCTCAAGCGGTCTCAGCCCGTTTTCCTCACGCGCCCGGTTGACCACCAGGGCACCCTTGTAGGTCTCCTCACTCACGACTATGGCTTCGAGGCCCTTCATTTCCCCTGCGAAGCCTATCGCCGTGTGAATTTTGATAATGCGGTAGCCGGAGTAGCCGTTGACCTCGAAGAACTTGATTAAATCCCTGAGACGCAGCTCGTATGGGAGTATCTTTTCCGCGTGGGGCTTGTCCCTGATCATCTCGTCAGATGTCAGGCCTATGTAAACGTATTCCCCCACCTCGAAGGCCTTCCTCAGCAGGGTCTTGTGCCCCAGGTGAAGCCTGTCGAAGGTTCCGCCGACGACGACTTTTCTGTACTTCTTCCTCATGGGGGTACCTTGGGCGACGAACCAATAAGCTTTTTTATTGCCTGTGGAGATTCTTCCGGAGGTGGTGATGTGGATTACTTCTTTTACCCTTCAAGCGTTGCGGTGTTCGGCTCGTTCAAAAAGGGGGCCATAGCCTACGAAATTCTCCGAAACATCGTGGAGGGCGGCTTTGAGGGTGAAATAATCCCAGTCAACCCGAAGGGTGGAACCGTTGAGGTCGCCGGGAGGACCCTCCAAATCCGTGAGAGGCTCGACGAGACCGTTGACACAGCCATAATCGCGATTCCGGCAAAGTTCGTTCCGGAACTCATGGACGAAATCGGCCCCCTGATCACGGGCGCCGTCGTCATAAGCGCCGGCTTCTCCGAAGTTGGGAACGAGGAGCTTGAGCGTGAGTTGGTTGAAAAAGCGAAAAAACATGGCATCAGACTCATCGGACCCAACTGCGCTGGAATATTCGGCGTCCACGGGCGGTTCTTCGGCTCCTTTGAGGTTCGCGTTAGGCCCGGGGGATTAGCGCTGATCAGCCAGAGCGGTGCCTTCGGAGGGGCGGCTTTAGCTATGGGCAACGACGAGGGAATCGGTTTTTCCGCCTTCGTTTCCTATGGAAACGCATCCGACCTGAACGAGAGCGACTTTTTGGAGTACTTCGCGGACGACGAGAACACAAAGGTCATCGCTCTCTACATCGAGGGCGTTAGAGACGGCAGGCGGTTTTTGAAGGCCCTCCGCTACGCGACGGCCAGAAAGCCTGTCATAATCCTCAAGGCCGGCAAGAGCGCGGGTGGGGCCAGAGCTGCGGCTTCCCACACCGGCTCGCTCGCTGGGAGCTACGAGATTTACAGAGCGGCCTTCAGGCAGGCCGGTGCCATCGAGGTCGAGGAGATGGAGGAGCTCTTCGATGCTGCCAAGGCCTTCGAGATGTACTCCAGGGCTGGAAAGCGCGTGGCGGTTATTACCAACTCCGGCGGCCCGGGTGTTCTCGCAACGGATAAGCTCGAAAGGCTGGGCCTTGAGATGGCTAAGCTGGGTGATGAAACCCTCGACAAACTCCGCTCATTCCTTCCGCCCCAGTGCTCCACGAGGAATCCGATAGACCTGATAGCCGACGCCGACTACGAGAGGTATAGGAGAACCATCGAGGTCGTTTGCAAGGATGAGAACGTGGATTCCCTCCTCATCATCTGCGTGCCACCCATCTTCCTGCCCAGCGAGGAGATAGCCAGAGCCATCATCGAGGCCGAATGCGACAAGCCGGTCATCGTTAACTTCATGGCGGGAGAGCTCGTCAGGGACGGGGTTGAGCTGCTGGAGGGACGCGGGGTCAAGAACTTCCCGACCCCGGAGAGGGCCGCCAAAGCCCTCGCCTGGCTAGCGAGGGGATAGCGTTTTGACTTTTTTCTTCCACAAGCCTCGCCCTTTAGGACGGGGAGGAGGTCACTCCGGTACATGTTTCAATTCCGGTAGCCTTTTATACCCTTTAGGTTCATTTGAGAACGCTATGATCGCGCTCGGTATAGAAGGTACCGCCCACACTCTCGGCATAGGCATCGTTACCGAGAGAGAGGTTCTGGCCAACGTATTCCACACTCTCACGACGGAGAAGGGGGGAATACACCCCAAGGAGGCGGCTGAACATCACTCGAAGCTTCTAAAGCCCCTTCTCAGAAATGCCCTTGGCGAGGCTGGAATAGACATGGAGGACGTTGACGTTATAGCGTTCTCCCAGGGGCCGGGGCTGGGACCGTGTCTCCGCGTCGTTGCCACGGCGGCGAGGGCGCTGGCGATAAAATACCGGAAGCCCATAGTCGGCGTCAACCACTGCATCGCCCACGTGGAGATAACCAAGATGTTCGGCGTTAGGGACCCCGTCGGCCTCTACGTCAGCGGCGGGAACACGCAGGTTCTTGCCCTTGAAGGCGGCCGCTACCGCGTCTTCGGCGAGACCCTTGACATAGGCATAGGCAACGCGATAGACACCTTCGCGAGGGAGCTGGGAATAGGCTTCCCGGGTGGGCCGAAGATTGAAAAACTCGCCCTCGTGGGAGAGAGGTACATAGAGCTCCCCTACGCGGTTAAGGGGATGGATTTGAGCTTCTCGGGGATACTCACGGAGGCCGTTAGGAAGTACAGAACCGGGAAGTACCGCGTGGAGGACCTAGCGTACTCCTTCCAGGAGACTGCCTTTTCGGCGCTCGTCGAGGTGACTGAGAGGGCCGTGGCTCACACCGGCAAGGATGAGGTCGTTCTAGTCGGCGGCGTCGCCGCCAACAACCGCCTCCGCGAGATGCTGAAAGCGATGACGGAGGACAGGGGTATCGACTTCTTCGTTCCGCCCTACGACCTCTGCAGGGACAACGGGGCGATGATCGCCTACACCGGATTGAGAATGTACCGCGGGGGGGTGCGCTTCTCGCTGGAGGACACCGTGGTGCATCAGAAGTTCCGCACCGATGAGGTGGAGGTAGTATGGGGTTGATAGTTCCGTGGTACACGTTGGGTATGGACCTCGTCCTTCTGCTCGCGATTGGTTACGTTGTGATCTTTCTGTATCGCCGTATGGGTAAGTATGACTCGGAGCTTAATATTCTGATAAAATATTCCTTCCTGTTTCTTTTGCTTGCTGAGGTCGGGAGGCTCCTTGACGTTATCGATGATTTCTGCTGTGGGGATACTTTTTATGCCATTGAATGGGCCCTCTATTTCGTTTCCATACTCGGTGTTATCTACTCGGTGGTGCATTACATTACACTGGTTGAGAGAAGGTACATGCCGTCCATTGCCGTGGAGGTTGGCTCAAAGCCGAAAGTTCGGGTTCGCAGTTCCCCGGGTAAGTCCCCACTATCGATGAGTGCTTACGTTATCTTCTCCAAATATAGGCTTGCGGATATCATAGAGCTTCTCAAAAGTGCCGATTTTCCGATTTTTGCTGTTACCCGCGCCCCTGACCTGTACGAAGGTTTCAACAGGGGCCACGTTGAGGCGGTCTGGATAACTCAGGTTTCCGGGGGTATCCCCCCCACAGCCCTCCACCTCCTTCAGGACAGCATACTCCAGTTCGTTCAGCGGAATCCCGGATCCGTCGTCGTTATAGACTCTGTGGAATATCTCCTGCTCTACAACGACTTCAGGACGGTCTTCAAGTTTCTGGTGAACGTCAAGGACTACCTGATGGCGTTCAACGCTACGCTCATGGTGTTCGTGGACGACGCGGTTATCTCCCCCCGCGAAAAATCGTTTTTACTCAAAGAATTCGAACCCCTGTGATGTTTTTCCCGATGGCTGTGTTGAAGGGATTTGGGGAGTTGCCTGCCCGGAGGGTTAAAACCTGTTTTTCAGCCTTGCGGTGTACTTTGGATAGACCTCGTCCGTGAAGCGCACGAACTTTGTCCTCCTGGGTGAGAGCTTTATCGTTATCTCTGTCTCGGGTTTCAGGTAGGTGTAGAACTGGCCGTCTATGGCGAGTATTATCTCCCTCTCGAGGGCGAGGTTCCTCACGTCTATCGTGCTGTAGGATGGGATTATCATCGGCCTGGAGCTCAGCGCTATGGGGGCGAGGGGGGCTATAACGACCACGTCCAGGCGGGGGTCAACGAAGGGACCGCCAGCGCTCATTGAGTAGCCTGTCGAGCCCGTCGGCGTCGAGACTATCAGGCCGTCGGCCCGGATTTCGTCCGCCAGCCCGCCCTCGATGTAGTACCTGAGGTGGATTATCTTTCCCGGGATTCCCGTCAGAATCGCCACCTCGTTGAGGGCATCTGGAACAGTGTTCTCCCCGTTGAGGTAGGTTCTTAGCTTTATGCGTTCGTCTATATGGTAGTCCCCCTCTATGAGCTTGCTGAGGGCGAAAAAGGCCTCGTGGGGCTCGACCTCCGTGAGGAATCCCAGCGTACCCATGTTTATTCCGAGGATCGGTATCTCCCTCTTTGTCCTGTGTTCGACCCGCAGTATGGTCCCGTCGCCGCCGATAACGATGATGAAGTCCACGTCGAAGTCCTCAAGCGGGCAGACGTCCGCCTCCTCGAATTCCGGCAGGTGTCTGTGGGTGTCGCTGTCCACGCAGACGTCGTACCCGCTGACCTTGAGGAAGTCGTAGACGCGGTAGGCGAGCTTGAGTGCCGCCTTCTTGTCCCTTCTGGCCACTATCCCGAACTTCATGACCCATCCCTTTCCCCTCTCTTTTCCTCTCCCATTTTCTTCTTCAGTGTTTCCTCATCCGGGGCGGGGAGCAGAAGCTCCTCCTCGGGAACCTCGGCCTCGTAGCCAGCGGTCACGAAGGAGCCTACAACCGTCGGCCCCCAGTAGGATACCAGCCTCTCCAGGAGAACCCCCGTGACCGCGTACTCAGGGTTTATTCCCAGGGCGATGAACACCGCGGAGTTGACGGCCTCTATTATTCCGGCCCCTCCCGGTACTATTGCGAACATCCCGACGACCATGGACACTATCAGAACGACGGTTATGTCCATCGGGGCTATCGGATAACGTATTGCAAGAAAGACGAGGTAGTAGCGGAGTATCGTCAGCCCCCAGTATACGAAGGAGTGGAAGAGCGCCACGGCGGTTGCTATCTTGTCCTGTGAGAGAATCCTGAAGTCTGACTGGAGCCTGGGAATTGTCACCTCCGCAATGTTCCGGAAGGAATCCTTGCGTTTCTCGGCCCTTCCCGTGGATATCCTGTAGTAGAGCCGGTAAATCCACCAGACGGCCCCGGGGGCCCTGGTCTCGCTCATGAGGAGCCATATCACGAGGGCGGAGAAAGCCATGAGAACCACATCGAGAATTATTATGGGGATTGTAAGACCGGTCTCGCCGAGCCAGTAGACGTGGAGGGTCGCCACAATCATCATCACCGCGATGGGGACCAGGTCCAGAATCCTGTCCATCATAACGCTCGCGGTCATCGGCCCGTAGGGGCTCTTCACCCTCTTGGCGAGGTAGTAAACCCTTATGAACTCCCCCAGCCCCTTGGCACCGGGGCTGATGTTGTTGAAGAACATTCCGACGAATATGGCTGAGAAAACTGCCCTGAACGAGACCTTTATCCCGAGCCCCTTGAGAAGAACCTTCCAGCGGAGCGCCCAGGCGACCAGGGTGAGAACGTAAACGAGGATGGCGAGGAGGAAGTACTTAACGTCCGAATCCCGGAGGATTTCGGCTATTCCCTGGGCTCCGGCCCAGTTAATGAGGGCGCCTATGACTATAAGGGCCCCAATGAAAAAAACACCTTTTTTCCAGTCCATGATGTACACCGTCAAACTCGTTGTTGGGGTTCATCGTTTATATCATTGTCGTCCTCCGCTTCCAGCTTCTTCTTGTCTTGGCTCACCTTGATGCCGAAGTGGGTCATTATACCGCCTCCTATCGCCGTCGGCGCCCAGTAGGATATCAGCCTCTCCAGCAACGTTGCGGTCACCGCTATCTCCTTGTTTATGCCCAGAAGAACGTAAACGGCCGAGTTTATGGCCTCTATTATTCCCGCTCCGCCGGGGATTATCATGAACATTCCTACCACTATGCCTATCATCTGGACGACCATGACGTCGAGGAGCTTTATCGGGCTGTTTATGCTGATGAAGATGAAGTAGGAGCGGAGCAGGACGAGGAACCAGAAGGCGAATGAGTAAATCAGCGACAGCGTGAAGGCCACCTTGTGCCTCATCAGGAGTTTGAAGTTCTCCTGGAACTGGGGAACGCTCACCTCAACCGCGTGGACGAACTTCTCCTCGTACTTGGCTGCCTTCTTGGGCGTTATTTTCCCGAAGAGGCGGTAGAACCAGTAAAGGATTCTCTTCGTCTTCCTCTCGCTCAGGAGTATTCCAACGGTGGCGAGGGTTATTATGGCGAAGAATACGTCGAGGAGGAGCAGCGTCAGCGTGAGCGAGAACGAACCGAGGTTGTAGACGTAGATTGTCGCCAGGAGGAGCATGACGACGACCGGAATGACGTCCATTATCCTGTCCATCATTATGGTCGCAAAGACGTGGCCGTAGGGCTGCTTCGTGTGCTTGGAGATGTAGTACATCCTGACGGGCTCGCCGCCGCCCCTGGCGCCGGGGGTTACGTTGTTTATGAAGACCCCGACGAAGAGACCAGCCACTATGGTTCTGAACGGGGCGTCTATGCCGAGGCTCTTTAGCAGGACGCGCCAACGCAGCGCCCACATGATGACGGCCGCGACGTAGGCCAGAATGGCCAGGGCGAAGTACTCCAGCCTCGCGCCCTTCAGTATCTCGATAACGTCCTTTAGGCCGGCCCACCAGACCAGGAGGATTATTATGAGCAGACCGAGGCCCAGGAGGGAGTACTTCTTCCAGTCCATGCCTACACCTTCCTGAACCTGGCTATGAAGAAGCCCTGGGTCAGATGCCTGTTCGGATAGAACCTCTGAACCTCATCTATGCCCATACCACTCGAACCTATAAAGATGCTCTGCTCTTCGAGCTTTAAACCTTTGTCGAGAATGTACTTCACGTTGGCCTCGTTTTCCTCGTAGCTCAGCGTGCAGGTCGAGTAAACGAGAACGCCGCCCTTCCTGAGGGATTTTATGGCGGCGTTGATGAAGTGCCTCTGGTAGCGTGCGGTGGCCTCAATGTCCTTTGGCGTCCTGCTCTCCCACAGCTTCGGTCTTATTCCTAAGGCGGTGCACGGTGCGTCGAGCAGTATCTTGTCCGCCTCGATTCCCAGCTCCGGGAGCTTCCGTGAGTCCATGTGGATCAGCTTAACGTTCTTTACGCCGAGCCTCTTCAGTTCCTCGTCCATCTTTTTCAGCCTGTTCCTGGACTTGTCCATCGCTATTATCTCGCCCCTGTTCTGCATGAGCTGGGCTATGTGGGACGTTTTGCCCCCTGGAGCGGCCGCCATGTCCACTATCAGCTCCTCCTCGCTCGGCTCAAGAACGTGAGCCACAACCATCGAGGGCAGGCTCTGGGCGTAGAAGAGGCCCTCCCTGAAGCTCTCCAGCTCACTCAAACTCGGCAGCTTAAACTTCGGCAGGGTAACCTCAACTGCCAGCCCCCTTGTCGAGACTATCATCTCCTTGGCGCTCATTCTGGCAATGCCTATTCCGACGAGAAGCCCCCTCGGGTCGCGTATCTCGACCTCGTCACCGGGCTTGATTTTTTTGTCCGCCTGCAGAACCCCTGGTGCGTAGAGCATCGCCCCCTGATAGACGCTCTCGCTTGCGAACTTGTTGGCGCGGACGACAGGGAGACCGGGCTCGTAGTCGTCCGGGAAGTTTGGGCCTTCGCGCTCGAAGTATATCCCCTCCTTGAGGTAGGGACTTCGCTTTGGCTTGAGGCCCTCCTTCCTGAGGATTGACATGAGCCTCTGCCTGCTCGTCTTCAGGGTGTTCACTCGGATGTAGTACTTCTCCACCGGCGTTCTGAGGGATGCCATTATATCCTCCGCTTCCTCCCCAAAAAGGCCGCGGTAGTACTCCCTGAGCTCCTCAGGAAATGCTTCCTCCGGTTTCATGGCGACACCTCAGAGGTCGAAGATTTCAAAGCGCTTCCCGAGGTCTATCAGCCTCAGAATCCCCTGCTTCAGTGCCCCGGCGCTCCCGAAGTTCGCCTCGAACTGGAAGAGGTTTTCACTGCTCCCTTCGATTTTTTCAAGTATCTCGGTTGGGGAGACCCTTCCGTCGCGCCTCCAGTTGTATACGTCGCTGAGGAAATCCTGGGCGCCGTATATGAAGCTCCTTGGGAATATCTCAACGAACAGGCCCACGAAGTTCTCGCTTATCCTTTCCTTTGGAACCGCGACGACGAAGTAGTAGCTCTCCGGCGTCGCGCCAACCTCAATCTGGGGCTTTATCTCGAAGGCCGGGTGCGGGTACTTCATGAGCCTCCACTCGCCGTCCAGGAAGAGGTATGCACCGAAGGCCTCCTCAACGTCCTCTACCCTGAAGCCCTCCCTCGGGAGCTCGAGCTTAAGCTCCTCGTTGAGGGTGAATATGCTCTCCCACATCTCGTTGAGGAACTCGTGAATCTCTCTCACGTTCATTTTTCTCACCAGAGAGGGAAAAAGAAAGGCCCCTTAAAAACTTTCATCCGAGCATATCCCCGAGCATCCTGTTGAGCTCGCCCATTATGTCTGTTTGGATGGTTTCTTCGTAGCTGGCGAGTTTCACGCTGTAGTGCTGGTCCATAACGTTCAGGTCGAAGAATATATCCGCCCTGACCTTGCTGACCTCACCGCTCTTGATGTGTATCTCCCAGACCTTCGGCAGGGAGTCCTCTTCGATGTAGGTTTCGACGTCGATGGTTGCGTAGCCGTTGGCTGGTATGATTGCCCCTTTGATGGTCTTCCCGTAGCCGATTCTGATACCGCTGGCGTAGGCGTCGAAGCTCACGTTGCTCACCGGAATTGGGAACCGGTTGGGATTGTAGAACTTCATGTGGGCTGTGATAACGGCCTTTCCGTCCCTCTCACCGGCCCAGTCAAAGGTCGTCTCAACCAGCGCAGGGCTCTTGACTAGCCCTCCGGCGAGCTCCTTGCTCTCCGCGGTGAAGTTGAGGTACGCCAGCACGTTCTCACTTATCTCCTGCTGAATGTCCGCATCGACGGGTATCACCTTCAGGAGCTTCCCGTGGAGGGTTATGAGAACCGTGCCCCGCTGTCCCTCATCGAGGTACCTGGCGAGGGAGCGAACGAGGTTGTGGTTATCGATTGCCATAACCATACTCACGTCGCTGCCGGTTGCGCTGTAGTCGAACCTCTCGACCCGTGCGATGGGTATCCCGGTGAACTCTATAGTCACGTTCTCTATCGAGGCGGGGATGAGGAGGGGCCTGTTGAGCTTTGCGTCTATCCATATCTCGGTTGTTTCCTCGTCCACGTAGCCCCACTGGGCGTTGATCGACGGGCTCAGCGTCGAGGCGGCGTAGACAACGTACCCGGCCCATACGATGAAGACCAGTGCCAGCCCGACGATTATGTATCTGAGTTTCATTTTCCCACCGTGTTCTTTCTTTCTTCAAAGGTCGTTTAAAGGTTTCCCGCTCACTTTTTCCGGCCCCTCATGTACGTGTAGAGCACCACTACAACCACCAGGGCCCCGATGGCGATCGCCAGGTTTCTGAGGTTGCTCTCGGTCTTCGTGTTCTCCCCCACGGTCATGACGACGGTTCTCTCGAAGACGTAGACGTTGTCGTCCCCCTGGTTGGGGTCACCGACGGCCCTTATCCGCAGTCCTATGCTGTAGTCCTTGGGTATCGCGTTCTTGTCTATCTTGAGGACTATCACGCCTTCCCCGACCGCCCCCGGGGCGAGATCGCCGATGTAATCCGTCCTCTTGTCCAGGCTGAAGGGCTGATCCGCCTTCACGACGCCCTCGATGAGAACGCTTGTAGCCTTCTCGCCGCCGGTGTTCTTCAGTTTGATGTAGACGTTGACGGCCTCTCCCTGGAGGGGTTCGGGGTCGAAGCGTACCCCGACCACCTCGATGTTAGGCTTCGCGCCGATTATGACCGGAACCTTGAGCGTGACGTTCTTCGTTATGCCGAGGTCGTTGGTGTAGGTCACGAGCAGCGGTATCTCGTAGGTTCCCGAACTGGCGTTATTGGCGACGTTTATCTTGAAGGATGACTGGGCGGAGTCGCCTTTCCCCAGGCTTCCGAGGCCGAGCATCTGCTCGCTGCTCTCGCTGAGCGAGAAGGGCCACTCCGGCATTGGTTTCACTATCACTGTCCTTGCAGTCCCGGTCCCGACGTTGTCCACCTGGAAATCAACCTCGATGTTGTCGGTTCCGGGGATTATCTTGCCAGGGGACGTTGAGACCTTTGAGAGTATCAGTTGCGCCCTTCCGGTTACGTCTATTCCCACCAGCCTTTCGTCGGTTATCTCTTCCTCGCTCGGTTCGGTGAGGTACTTCAGCTCTATCCTGAGCGGGTATATGCCGTTCTCCAGCCTGTCGTTGGCCTTGATTCTGAACTCGAGGGTTGTTTTATCTCCCGGCTGAAGTTCCGCCACGTACTTCACGTTGTCCTCTCCAATGGGCAGGAATGCCTCTATGTTCTGCTTGGCGAGCTGGGCCATTATCTGATTGAGCGCGTCCTGAAGGCTTCCGCTGAGCTGCTCGCTCCCCTGCAGCGGAAGCTGCGAGAGTGCCGAGAGGTCAACGTTCTTTATCTCTCCCTGGACGGGCACTTTGTATGAGCTTATCTTCAGGCTGAGGGCCTTAACCGGCTCGGCGCCGGGGTTCTCCAGGGTAAAGCGCACGGTGAAGGTGTCCCCAGGGCTTA
This sequence comes from Thermococcus celericrescens, assembly GCF_001484195.1. NCBI lineage: Archaea > Methanobacteriati > Methanobacteriota > Thermococci > Thermococcales > Thermococcaceae > Thermococcus > Thermococcus celericrescens. The sequence goes on along the minus strand of NZ_LLYW01000025.1, from coordinate 69,541 downwards.
TCTCCATCGGTTCCGTCTCGACCCGGGTTATCTCAACGAACGCACTGCGCTTCTGGTATATCCTCAGCGCGACCACGTTGTATGACTGAACCATACGCATGTTTTCTCCCACGCCGGTGAAGTAGATGATGCCCACGTACACGGGGTATATCCCGATGTCTGCGTTGGGGTTTACCCTAATCTTGAAGGTCAGCGTGGTGCTTCCCTTGGGTTCGATGTACTCCACGTACTGGACCGAGCTCCACTTTGGATAGAAGACCTCCTGAGAGAACTTGCCCTGGGAGAGAACTGCGGAGAGACCGCTGGCGAGGGAAGGCGTGTTGTTGAACGCTATCGGTTCGGGGGATACGAAGACGTTAACGTATCTGGCCTTCGTGGCACCCTCGTTCTTCAGCGTCACCTCCACCGTCGCGGTGTCCCCGGGATATACGTATTCCGTGATCCTGACGGTCGATACGATGTTTCCGGGGGCCGTGGCTCCCTTCCACTGGGGAGGTCCGTTCACAATCACCCTGGCGACGTTTGGGTAGACCTCGGGAACGCTCAGCGTGACCGTTCTGTTGTCCACCATGAACTCCACGGTATCGCCCTCTTTGATCGGCATCGATTCGGGGTATGTTATCGGTTTGGTAACGTCCTCCTTCGTTATTCCAAGCTCCGGATGTTCGTCTATGGTCTGCATAACCGCCTTTGCTATCTCCTCGGGGGACGCGTGGTTGAGCCACTGGTAAAAGCCGTAGGCGTTGGCCAGCAGGCAGGCGTTGAACTCCGCGGTGTCGTTCACGTATCCCGCGCACTCCTCCACGTCATAGCCCTGGGTTTCGGCCAGGGCCACCAGGAACTCCGGATTTGCCAGAAGACGTGCCATCTTTTCGGGATCCGGGACGTATATGGTCACGTACTTTCCTCCGATTAGCTGACCGTCCTTTGTTATTATGAACAGTGCGTATTCATCCCCCGTGGTGTAGTTGACCGTCGTGTCCACTAGGGTTATCACGAGGGGCCCCACTAGGATCGATTCCCCTTTATCCATGTATCCGTCGAAGAGGAGGGCCTCGTACGTTGCAAGGGCAAGCTTTCCTCCCAGCGGGAGAATGAGCATTAAAATGACCATGAACGCGGCCTTTTTCATCCCCTATCACCTCCGATATTCCGTCCGTAGAAGACCTGCAGCAGCGCGGGCGTGACGAGGTACGCGGCCATCATCGAGGCGAATATTCCAAAGGCAAGGGTTACCCCGAAGTCGTGTATCGTTGGAAGCTCGCCCGCGAGGAGCGCCAGAAATCCTCCCGCGGTCGTCAGCGCGCCGGCGAGTATGCCCGGCCCAACGCTTCCTACGGCCGTGACTATCGGCCGCGTGCTGCCCTCGTTCATCTCCTCCAGGAAGCGGTGGGTGAGGTGCATGCCGTAATCGACGCCCAGGCCGACTATCATGGATATAACCCCCGCGAGGCTCTGGGTGAATGGAATGCCCGCGAGCCCCATGAAGCCCACGGTCCAGAGCGCCCCGAGGAACATGGGGGTTATCATTGCCAAGGCCACCCGGATTCTTCTGAAGAGGAGCATGACGATGAGGACAACGAAGATCGTTCCGTAGGTGGAGATGCGATTTATCTCAACGCTGGTGAGCTGGTCGAGGACGTAGTTCAGGTACAGATCGCCTGTCAGGGCCAGCCTCACCCCGGGCGGAAACTCCGTCCCCTGGGCCAGCGCGGTCTCATCCTCGAAATAGCGCATTATCCTCCTGAACTCGTCCATACTCGCACCGCCGAAGTCCCCCGTGAACTTGATTATTGCCATTGAGTAATCCGATGAGACCAGGCCGGATCCCTGGTATGAGGCCAATGCCGCCTTTATCTTTTCATCGTCGTTTGGAATGTAGCCGTACTGCCTGTAAACGACGTCGGCCAGGCTTTCGGAGCTGAAAACCCCGTTGTAGTAGGAGTCCGCCTTCACCTGATTCTCGAAGCGGTACATGGCCCTCACGATGGCGGGGTTCCTAACGTCGTCCGCCCTCACCAGCACGTACAGCTCGTCCTGGCCTCCAAACTCGGTTCTCACGTCCGTGATTGCCTCTATCTCGGGCATTCCTGGGGGGATGAACTTTTCCAGCCTCACCTCGGTTGTAACCTGGGTCACACCGTAGGCGAAGATTAGGGTGACCAGAAAAACCGCCCCGAGAAACGCGTGGGGCCTTGCCTTTATCGCCTTCCCAAGGGAGTGGAAGGCGCTTCCTATAAATCCCGAGCTCGAGCGTACTTCTGGGGGAACGTAGTGTCCCCTCAGCTTCTTCATAACGTCCTCCTCCAGAATTATGACCGCGGGGGTTATCACAACGGCGTTGAGGGCAGCCAGGCTCAGACCGAGGATGAGTGTGGTTGCGAGGTTGTGGAGCATGGGGAGGGTGGAGAGGTACATGGCCGCGAAGCCCGCTATTGTCGTAAGCGCCGCGCCGAGGAGTGCTTTCCCCGTTTCGGCGACCGCCTCCGCCGCGGCCTCTTCGATGTCCCTGCCGTTGCGCCTCTCCTCGTAGTAGCGGTTCGTGACGTGGATGCCGTAGTCTATTCCCATACCGATGAGCATCGCGCCTATCGTGGTCGTCGCCAGGTCTAGGGGAATGCCCGCCAGCCCCATGAATCCAAGCGTCATGGCCACCCCGAAGACGAGGGGAATGAGGGGGATGGCGGCTTTTACCGGGGAGCGGTAGAAGTAGAGCAGGAGTGCGATGACGAGGACGAAGGATATGGCCATGGTCTTGTTGAGGTCGCTCTGGAGGAGCTGGAGGATGCGGTATGTTATGCCTATGTTCCCGGTCTGGATTATCTCGACGTTCTTTGGAAACTTGACGCTCTCCATGTCCTCCTGGATTCCCTCGTACACCCTCACGAGCGTCTCCGTTTTCTTCTCCCTGCTTATCGTGACGAGTATCATCGTCATCGTGTAGTCCCTGCTGACCAGGGAGTACCTCCGCTCGGGTGGGAGCATGTCGAGGACGAACCTGGCCTCCTCTTCCGTCCTGGGAAGCCTGCCGAGGACCTGCATGTACACGTCGGCTATGCTGATCGTATCCGTTACGTACTCCCTTTCCCTGAGCCGCTGCTCCAGCTCGTAAACTGCCTCTATAACCTGCGGGTCGCGGATGTCGTAAACGCCGCCCGGTTCGATTGAGTCTATCTTCACCACGATTATCGTGCTGTCGCCGCTCTGGAACTCGTTCTGCAGGGCGTTGTAGTCGTCTATGGCCGGGTTGCCCTCGGGGAGCATTGAGCTGAGGTCGCTCTCAAAGCGAAGCTGGCTCATTCCATAGATGGAGACGACTAGCAGAAACAGTGCTATCAGCGCGAAGGCAACCCTGTACCTGACTATAACCCTCGCCGCTCCCCTGAGCACGTCCATGAGCTTACCTCCAAACTTTCGGAAACTTCCGAAAGTTTTAAATATGCAGAACTTAAAAACCTTTTGTCAGAGGCGACGGATGAAATCGAGGTGCGGACGATGGGTATTGAGGAGGCCAAGAGAATAGTCATGGAGCACTTTGCCGGGGCCGCGAGACGCTTCGGCTTCAACGAGCTTTACGGGTACATATACGGGGTTCTCTTCCTTGCGAGCGAGCCGATGAGCCTGGGTGAGATTGCGGAGACCACTGGATACTCGCTCTCCCACGTGAGCACCGCCCTCAAGTTTATGGAGCGCATAGGGCTCGTGGTGAGGATAAAGAAGCCCGGCGACAAGAAGGCCTACTACAGGGCCACCAAGCTCCTGAAGGACTGGCGTCAGGCCGCCTACTACATGAAGATAATGGAGGACATACAGCAGACGAGGGCCAACCTCGAGAGGGCTTTGCTAGAACTCGAGGGCGAAGAAGGAGAGGAGGCTGAGTCAATACGCGAAAGCATCGCACTTGCAATGGAGGGAAACGCACTCGCCGGTAGGATTCTGAAGTTCCTAATAGAACATGAGGATGGGGAGGTCCTTGAGAGGCTTATCAACTGCCTCGAATCGGGTGAAAAGCGGTAGCTTTAAAACCGACGGTCTGTACTCCAGACGGGTGGAATAATGGGGTTCGTTTCATCTCTCCTCTGGGCGTTCTGGTACATACTACCTGCCTACGTTGCCAACGCCTCCCCCGTGCTCGTTGGAGGAGGGCGGCCCATAGACGGCGGCAGACACTGGAGGGACGGCCGAAGGGTGTTCGGGGATGGAAAGACCTGGCGCGGCCTCATCGGTGGGGTTTCTGCCGGAACCCTCATGGGACTCATTCAGTACTTCATCACTCCGGGCTTCTACGGGGCCCTTAAAACCGCCCTCATGCTCGCTTTTCTGCTTTCGTTCGGTGCCCTTCTCGGTGACCTCGTGGGGAGCTTCTTCAAGAGGCGCGCGAACCTCCCCCGCGGCGCCCCGGCCATAGGCCTCGACCAGCTCGGCTTTCTCATAGCGGCCCTGGCCCTCGCGTATCCCGTTAAAACCCTCGACTCGGGCCAGATAATCTTCCTCCTGGTCGTCTCGCCCTTCGTCCACTGGGGGGCCAACTACTTCGCCTATAGGATGGGCTGGAAGAGCGTGCCGTGGTAGTGGAACCGTCCAGCAATCCTTTTTAACCCTCCATCCAACTTTTTCCGGTGGTGTGAATGAGGGTCACGGTCAGGTATTTTGCCCGCTACCGCTCCCTCGTCGGGAAGGGCGAGGAGGAGCTTGAGGTTCCAGAGGGGATAACGGTTCTCGAACTCATCGAACTGCTGAAGGAGAGGCATCCTGTTCTCAGGAACGAGGTCTTCGCGGAGGAGGACGACCTCGCCGACGTCAACGTCTCCCGCAACGGCCGCTACGTCCGCTTCGACGAGGTGTTGAGGGACGGCGACATCGTGGCGCTATTCCCCCCCGTGAGCGGTGGATGATATGCTGAGCGGAAAGGAGATCGAGCGCTACGACAGGCAGATAATGATCTTCGGGCGGGAAGGTCAGGAAAAGCTGAAGGGTTCGAAGGTGGCCGTCGTCGGTGTCGGCGGCCTCGGAAGCCCCGTCGCCTACTACCTCGCCGCCGCGGGGATAGGGAGACTCCTCCTCATAGACGAGCAGGAGCCCGAACTCAGCAACCTCAACAGGCAGATACTCCACTGGGAGGAGGATTTAGGGAAGAACCTGAAACCACTATCCGCCAGGTGGAAGCTGGAGCGCTTCAACTCCGACATTGAAATCGAGACATTCGTCGGCAGGCTGAGCGAGGAGAACATCGATGGGGTTCTTGAGGGCGTGGATGTGATAGTTGACTGCCTCGACAACTTTGAGACGCGCTTCCTGCTCGACGACTACGCCCAGCGGAATCGCGTGCCCCTCGTTCACGGTGCCGTGGAAGGTACCTTCGGCCAGGTCACGACAGTGGTGCCTGGCGTCACCAAGAGCCTGCGCGAAATCTTTCCGAAGGTGGGGAAAAAGAAGGAGAAATTCCCCATCCTCGGTGCAACGGCCGGAGTCGTCGGCTCGATTCAGGCGATGGAGGTCGTGAAGCTCCTCACAGGCATCGGTGAGCCCCTGCTGAACAAACTTCTCATAGTTGATCTTGCCTTCAACACCTTCGACGTCGTTGAGCTCAGGTAGATGGCTCCTTCACACTTCTCTTCTCGTTTATTGAGTCTATCTCGAATGTCTCGCTCCACTTCCCGTCCTGCTTTATCGTCATCTTACCGAGGGTTGGGTCATCAACGTTCGTCTCCGAACTAACGCTGAAGCTCAGTCTGCCCCCGACAAGCCTTCCATCGCTGAACCATAGCTCCAGCTGGCCGTCCTTTACGTATACAACGGTGTCGGGTGACGCCGCGAAATAAACCATCGCGAGGGGCTTAATCCGGTAGTCCGGGATGCGATAGGTCAGCTTCGTGACGGCCCCGGTCTCGACCGAATCTGGCTTTTCCTTCAGGTATTCCCTGGCGAGGCCGACGATACTGTACCTCCAGAGGATATCGCTCGCGGTACTGTCTTCCGTCCTCACCCAGCCGACGATGGTCTGGATGTAGGTGACGTTGCCGACGACGATCCTCGATGTGTTGGTCTTCGCTCCATCTGGCAGACTGACTGTTGTCGAGTTTATCCAGGCGCTCCAGGATTCAAAGTCCATGTATCCCCTTTCGAGTATGCGGAGGGTCACGTTGTCCCCCTTGGAGGTGCCGTTCCCTTCGATCGCCACGAACATCTCAAGGCTGGTGTTGCTGGTGTATGTGAACTGCCTGATCTCGGATACCCCTTGTAGCAGGGCGTTTACATCCGGCCCCGCGGGGGTTTCAGTCACGGTCTGGCTCGGCGTCGTGGTGGTCTGGTGGGTGGTGGTTGTGGTTGGAGCGGTGCTCTCGCTTTCTGCCGTGGTGCTTTGAGTCGCGCTTGAGCCGCCCCCTCCGAGACAGCCCGCCATCGCGCCGGCCAGAAGGACTACGATGAGAAGGAGCGCGTACCTCTTCATCTCATCCACCTGGAGAGGCTGCGGTCGGAACCACTTAAACCTTTCCACCGCGCGGTTTTTAATCTCCACTGCCTTATACCCGAGGGGGATATGCATGAAGGTGAGGCTCACGAAGGAACCCTTCGACCTGAATGAGGCACTGGGATACCTGCTCGTTCCCGAGGCAGGTGGCTACGTGTTTTTCCTGGGCAAGGTGCGGAATGAAAACCACGGGAGACGCGTCAGGAAGCTTGTATACGAGGCCTATCCGGAGATGGCGGAGGCGGAGATGGAGCGGATAAGAAAGGAGGCCCTTGAGAGGTTCCCCATCCTTGACATGCTCATATGGCACCGCTACGGGGAGCTGGAGGTCGGTCAGGATACGATACTCATCATAGCCAGCGGGAGACACAGGAAAGAGGCATTTGAAGCGTGTGAATGGGCCATAGACGAGGTGAAGAAACGCGTGCCCGTGTGGAAGAGGGAGGTGACCGACGAGGGCGAGTTCTGGATAGAGGGGGACAGGACGGTTCCCCTGAAGCGATCGTGAATTTTCCATTTTTTGCAGACTACTCTTAGTGGTATGCAAAATCGGAATAGAAAAAGTATATATACGATTCCCCCTATTCTCCCAGTGGTGATGTTCGATGGAGAAGGTGGCTTATGATACCGCTCATTCCTTTGGTATAGACCTCCCCCCCAGGGTAACGTCGGTGGCAAAGCCCCCCTGGAGCAACAGGCGCCACAACGGCGGACTCGAGAGGCTCATACTCCAGCTTGGTGCGGGTAGGGGTAGGTTCTCCGAACTGACCGGGATTCCTCGCTCGATTGGGTGCATTGGGAACAACTCTTTTATCCTCCGCCGAGATCCCCTGAGCGTTGAGCGCATTAGGGAGCTTATCAGGGAGTTTCTGGAGGCTGGTGGAAGTGAACTCTGGCTAACCAACTACGACAGCATCGGGCACCTCCTTTCAACGGCCGCGTACGCCGTGGAGATAGGTGTTCCTGAGGTCTACGCTGTGGTTCTTCTCGATGACCTGGACGAGGTAAAGCCTGTAGACGGCGTCCGTTTCATCGCTGAGCTCGAGTACTCCCCGGAGAACATCCGGCGGCTTGAGGCTCTGGACTGGCTTCACGGTGCCCTGGTGATAATCAAAGGTTCCGACCTGGACGAGCTTAGGGGCCTCAGGACTACCTTCCCGGGGGAGATTTACATAGACGTTCTTTATCCCGGCTCCGCGAGGAAGCTCGACTTCAACGTCATTGAGCTGAGGCGCATACTCAACCCGACCACCGAGAGATACCACGACTGCCTGGCGGGGACCCTTGCTATAACGGCCGACGGCTACGCCCTTCCCTGCCCACTACTCAGGAATAACGTGGTGGCGGATGCCAAGGAGGTTGGGATTAAGAAGATGCTCCGGAGGAGGTTCCTCAAGGAGTTCTGGAGGATGACAAAAGATAAGATCGAGGCCTGCAGTACGTGCCCGTTCAAATACATCTGCCACGACTGCAGGGCCCTCGAGTATCAGGCCACTGGCGAGATAGACGGCATAGAGTACTGCCAGATAGTCCTCTGACCTGACCTCCTCCCGGCCGTGAAGGGCGAGGCTTGCAAAAGAAAAAGGTCAGAATTCCAGGATGGAGCGGTATCCGCTCCCGTCTTCTTTAATCATTCTTGAATACCTGTCCCTCAGGTTGTTGTCGTTGAGTTCCTTGAAAATGGGGTCGATGTACTCGATGAGGAGCTTCTCCACGTAGCCGCTGAACTCCAGTATCTTGCTTCCCATGTCTTCCTTTGATGAGAAGAACCATTCAAGCAGGTATCCGTAGCCGGGCAGGACTCCGACCGTTATCTCGTACTCCTTGAACTTCTCAAGGATGGTTTCATCGAGGTCCTTCGCCAGCCCTATAACGGCCCTGTCGTGAACGTTCACGTCTACCAGGGGGACGAACCGCCTGATGATCCCTTCGTCCTGGAGCCTGTTTATCATATACCTGATTGTCGGACGGCTCTTCCCCAGCCTTCGGGCTATCTCTGTTATGGGGGTTCGGGCGTCCCACTTGAGGATGTCCATAAGAACCGCGTAATCGTGGCTTAGGTACCAGTCCCCAAAGTTGTCGTCGCCGCTGTAGGGATACACCCTCACCTCGTAGTACTCGTAATCGTCCGAGTACTTTGAGAGCATCTCCCCAATGAGCTTCCTCTGCTTGTCGGGAATGTGGAACACGATGGAGAAGCCGTTCTTGAATCCGAAGGCTGGATTTGCGTAGCTTACGAAGGGGTTTTTCATGAGCCGGTACGCGACTTCCATTATCTTGTCCGACGGCACGCTCAGAAACGTTATGAAGCTTCTCAGTCCGATCTTTTTCACGTTGTAAGAAGCGCTCACGGTCAGGTATTTCCCGTAATACTTGTCGTAGAGCCTCTTGAGCCGGTAGTAATCTATTCCCTCACTCTTGGCTATCTTTTTCAGACTCTCCATGGGGTACCTGTCGAGGATTTCAACCAGGAACTCCAGCTCGGACATGACCGGTTCGGTCATTTTACTCACCATTTCATCGGACGAGAAAAGGTTATATCGGTCGGGATATTAAATCCTTCCGGTGGTGACCATGGTAAAGATAGAGGTCGTTGACATCGAAAAGCCGGAGGGCGTCGAGGCCATAATCGGGCAGGGCAACTTCTCCATATTCACCGTGGATGACCTCGCCAAGACCCTTCTGACGACGGTTCCGGGCATAAAGTTCGGGATTGCAATGAACGAGGCGAAGCCCCAGCTGACGCGCTTCAGCGGCAACGACGAGGAGCTGGAGAAGCTCGCGGCAAAGAACGCCCTCAAGATTGGGGCGGGCCACGTCTTCGTCGTGCTCATGCGCAACGCTTTCCCGATAAACGTTCTCAACGCCGTCAAGAACCACCCCGCGGTGGTTATGGTCTACGGGGCCAGTGAGAACCCACTCCAGGTCATTGTAGCCGAGACGGATCTGGGACGGAGCGTCCTGGGAGTCGTGGACGGCAAGGCCGCCAACAGGATAGAGGACGAGGAGCTCAAGAGGGAGCGCAGGGAGCTCGTGGAGAAGATAGGCTACCGGATCGACTGAAGAACCGGCAACCTTTTTTACCCACCTTCCCCCTTCTCCTTCGGTGATGGTATGAGGCTGGCTTTTATCACTTCTAACCCCGGAAAGGTTGAGGAGGCGAGGAAGTACTTCGAGCCCCTCGGCGTTGAGGTCTACCAGCTCCGGTTTGAATACCCAGAGATACAGGCGGATACACTCGAGGAGGTGGCGGAGTACGGCCTCCGGTGGCTCGCCGGGAGGATAGACGGCCCGTTCTTCTTAGATGATTCCGGACTGTTCATCGACGCCCTTAAGGGCTTCCCGGGTGTGTACTCGGCCTACGTTTACAGGACCCTGGGAATAGACGGCATCCTCCGGCTTATGGCGGGCGTTGAGGACAGAAAAGCACACTTCAGGAGCGTGATAGCCTACTGGGACGGTGAGGTTCACCTGTTCACGGGCCGTGTCGATGGGGAGATAACCAGGGAGAAGCGCGGGACCGGCGGCTTCGGCTTTGACCCGATATTCATGCCTCGGGGATTCGACAGAACTTTTGCCGAAATGACAACGGATGAGAAGAACAGTATATCACATCGTGGAAGGGCTTTAAAAGCCTTCTCAGAGTGGCTAAAGGAAAACCTTAAATAAGCCTCATGTTCCAAAGTTAACAGTAATAATTGAATGAATGACGAAGGGGGTTGCGATGGTAAACACTCTTGATGCCACCGATTTAAGGCTGTTGAAGGAACTCAAGGAGAACGCGAGGGAGAACATAGCCTCGCTCAGCAAGAAGCTCGGCATACCCCGAACCACCGTCCACTACCGCATCAAAAAGCTGGTCGAGGACGGCGTCATCGAGAAGTTCACCGTCAAGCCTGACTACAAAAAGCTCGACCTCGGGACCACCGCATTCATCCTCGCCCGCTACGAACCGGACTCCGGCTTAAGCCAGCGCGAGGTGGCGGAGAGGATAGCGGCTCTTGAGGGAGTCTACGAAGTCCACATAATAGCCGGTGAGTGGGACCTGCTCATAAAGGTGCGCGCCCCGAGCTCGGAGGCCGTTGGAAGGATAGTCGTGGACAGGCTCAGGGAGATAAAAGGGGTTGGCCAGACGGTTACGATGGTGTCATTTGTGACCGTCAAGGAGGAGCTTTAGTCTTATCGGGCGATGATCGGCGTTCTCCTTTCTGATTTATGATGATGCGAGGAATGGTGAGCCCGACGCGTGCCTTCTTCACATAACGCAGCACTCGTAGATTATCTCGACGTCCCTCACACTTTTTGCCCATTCGATAACTTTTCTAGGCGGATTCGTCAGCCGGTTTATGCCGGCTAAAATCGCCCCCCTGTCGAAGTCAACCCGCCACCTGCCCAGCGGACGCATGCAGCCTATGCTTATCTCCCCGTCAAAGCGCTCGCGTGCGTATTCAACCACCCTCAGGCTCTCCTCCACTGACGGCTTTGGAACACTCTCCATCCCCGTCCCCTTGGTCGGGATGAGCACGTCCAGCACGAGGACGTCTATCGGGTACTCCGTCAGCAGGTCTATCGCCCGGTACTCCCAGTCGATTCTGCCGAAATCCAGCCCGATGGTTATGTGGGGCGCCACCCTGACGCCTGCCCCCGTGAGCAGGTCCAGGATTCTCAGGTAGTCCTCAACGGTTTTGTCTATCCCGTAAACGCGCCTTATCACGTCGTCATCGCCCACGAAGTCGAGGGAGACCACATCAACGTATTTGACCCACTCCAAATCGTTTTCGTCTATGAATCCCACGTGGGCGTTGAGCTTGAGGCTCGTTCTTCGCTTTATCTCCCTGATTTCAGCCGCGTACCTGTCAATGGGAACCTTGAGCCTCGAATCCATTCCACCGCTCAGCAGGCAGCCTGTGTAGCCCTCCCTCTCGAGCCCGGCGCAGTAATCAACCAGCTCTCTCCTCGTGGGCTTTCTCATGCCCTCCAGGTAGTGTCTCCCGCAGTGGGCACAGTTCAGCGAGCAGTAGTTTCCCGTGAGCGAGATTGAGGGAAATTTGATGCCTGGAATGTAGATCTTGAGCTTTTTTCTTTCTACCATTTCAACCACCTTGCAGAACTTGGGGGTCGTAGGGGGCGAGAGCCCCCTCCGGTGTTTAAAGGAGAATGAAGGGTTTGGGAAACGTAGTTTCCCGATTCATGTGGGGCAAAGCCCCACGTTCGGGGGGAGGGGGTTGGCAAGGACGTGGGGGGTGAAACCCCCCGGTCCTGCGAGGGGAATTTGATGCCGGGAATGTAGATTTTGAGTTTTTTTCGTTCTGCCATTTAAATCACCTCAGAGGGGGTTGCTTTTGAGTTTCCCGCCTAATCCCCCTCCCGCCTCGGGAGTCCGCCTTTCCGCTTAAAACCCTGACTGGACGGTTTTGTTTCCTCGAAGGTTAGGAGGAACTTGAGATAGAACAGCTTTCCGAGTATCGCCAGGACCGTGAAGGAACCGAGTATAGGGGCTGCGAGGATTGCCAAAAGCCAGGTTACCTCTCCAGCGTTGGCGAGCGCCGGCAGAAACGGAACCGCCGCCATGAGGAACAGCACGATTGAGTTAAGCCTCGACATCCAGAGGCTCATCTTCAGTCCCTTAATTTTCCAGAGCACGCTGTTCCTTATCCCAACAGCGATGTAGTTGAGTATCGCTCCAATCAGTGCAACGAGGGATGTTATCACGAACTCTGGTGGGCCGAATGGGAAGATGTTCTCTATGACCGCCGAGTACGTGTAGAAGGCCGAGGCTATCATGAGAACCCACGAGAACGCCCTCAGAAGGTAGGCTATCGTGAACCTCTTCACCGCCCACCTTCCGAGCCTCTTCCGCACGAGCTCGGTCATGCCCACGTAGTACAGAACTGTGGAAACGCCGAGGCAGGCTATCGAGGCGTTGTAGGACTTCGAAGCCAGAACCGCCGCGGGCAGGAGGAATAACTCGGCCAGAATGAGGAGCGGTCTGGGCTTTATGAGCTTCCCGGGATGACCTCCTCCCCGCCTTAAAGGACGGGGTTTCCGTCGAGGAAACCCCACACCAAAGGCGAGGAGGTTTGAGGGGTAATCCTCATCACCCCCTTTGAAGGGGGTTCGGAGAACCCCTCGGGGAGGGTCTTCCCCCAATTACCCCTACCCCCCGTTAAACCCGGCAGGCGTGGGGTTATGGTTTTCACAACCTTCCTCAAAATATTAAACGCTCCAACCAAATCCGCATTCAAGACAACGCCCTCTCCACGGCACTTAAACAAACCCCTAAAGATTCTTCCATTAGGATGGCGTTGGCCGCAGAGGGGACAAAACTGAGAAGTAAAAGCCTCATTAACAAGCAAAACCTGAATACCATACTCCTCAGCAACTTCCATAAGCCGTTTGATAACGGTATTGAAACGCCAAACGTGGGAGAGGAGAAAATTCTGCTTTTTACCATTATCAGAGTTTCTGGCTATCCCCTTCGGGTAACCCACGATAATTCTGGAGACTCCGAGGCAGTAGAGTCTCTCGACGGTTTGTCTCACGGCAGTGTTGATGTAGTGTTTGGCCTGAAGTTTAGCCTTCTCGTGCATTCTTTTGAGCTTCTTACTCTTCTTTGCACCACTCTTGTTGAGTTTGGACTGATAATCGGCTATTCTCCTCCGCCAGTAAAAGGCTATTGACTTTAATGGCCTGCCGTTCACGAGGAAGCTTTCGCCGTTCTCAACGTAAACGGCCATTAAATTATTCACTCCTAAATCAATTCCCGCTGAAAGGTTTCCCAATGGTTGCCTTGGAATTTTCACCCACTTGCCGTTGATTAGTTTCTCCTCGACGGTGAAGCTAACGTGGGCATACCACTTGCGTTTAACGGCGTCATAAGTTATCTCTAAGCGCCCCTGCTTGCCCTTGAGGTAAATTCTCCCCTTGAATTGAATTCTTAATCTCCCAAACTTTCCAAGTCTTCGCAGTTCAATAACATTCCCGTCAATCCTGTACTGGTCGTTTCTGATGGGGATTATGAAAATTTTCTTACCGTTTTCTTCTCTAACAAAGCCGGGCGGTTTGGGCTTGAACCATTCTGGTAATTCTCCACTCTTTTTCTTCTTGTTGAGTATGAAGAAGCTCCTCCAGCTTTCAGCGTTTTTTCTGGCTAATTGTTGGACTGTCGAACCACCAGTCCAGTTTTTGAACTCGTGATAAGCTTTCTTTTCTGTTCCATTAAAATCAATCTTGCCGAATTCTTTGAATTGTTTTAAACGCTGGTAGTTGAGTTTGTTCCAGATTACTGCGGTGGCTTGAGCTAACTCGAAGAGGATTTTCTCTTGGGTTTTGCTCGGCTGGAGTTTGATGGTTACTGAGCGTTTCATTTCAAAGTATGGTATTGTTCTTAGGCTTTAAAAGGGTGTTGCTTTCCCGCTTAAGGGCTAGCTGGGTGGTTGTTTGTAAAAGAAAAATGTCAAACTCCATCTGCTCCACCAAAATTAAGGAAAAGGGGTCAGAGGAACGGGTTGCGGAACTTCCTGCCGGGATAGAGGGCTATTCCCTCGAGCTCTTCCTCTATGCGTATCAGCTGGTTGTACTTGGCGTTCCTGTCGCTCCTGGCTGGAGCACCGGTCTTTATCTGGCCGGCGTTGAGGGCAACCGCGAGGTCCGCTATTGTGCTGTCCTCGGTCTCACCCGAGCGGTGGGAGACGACGACGCCATAGCCGGCGCGGAATGAGGTGTATGCGGCATCGATGGCCTCGCTGAGGGTTCCAATCTGGTTCACCTTGAGGAGGAGCGCGTTCGCTGCGCCCATCTCAATGCCCTTCCTTATCCTCTTCGGGTTGGTGACGAAGAGGTCGTCGCCGACTATCTGTATCTTGCCTCCGAGCTCCCTGGTTATCATGACGAAGCCTTCCCAGTCCTCCTCGTGGAACGGGTCCTCAATGGAGACTATCGGGTAGGCTGAGACGAGCTCCCTGTAGAGCTCGAGCAGCTCGCCGCGGTCGTACTCCTTGCCGCCGACGACGTACTTACCCTTCTCGGGGTGGAAGAACTCGCTCGATGCCGCGTCGAGGGCAAACGCTATCTCGTCGCCGGGCTTGTAGCCTGCCTCCTCGATGGCCTTGATGAGAACCTCGAGCGGCTCGGTGGCTTCCTTCATCGGCGGGGCGAAGCCGCCCTCGTCACCAACGTTGACCGCGTTCTTTCCGTACTTCTCCGCTATGACCTTCTTGAGGACGTGGTAGGTCTCGCTGACCCACATGATGCCCTCCCTGAGGGAACCGGCCCCAACGGGCATTATCATGAACTCCTGGAAGTCGAGCTCGTTGCCGGCGTGAACGCCGCCGTTGATGACGTTGCTCATCGGAACGGGCATGACGTAGGCGTTGGTTCCGCCGATGTACTGGTAGAGCGGAAGGCCGAGCGCGTTGGCGGCGGCCTTGGCGACTGCCAGAGAAACGCCGAGGATCGCGTTGGCGCCGAGGTTGCTCTTGTTCTCTGTGCCGTCGAGCTCGAGCATGAGGCTGTCTATATCCCTCTGCCAGGTGACGTCCATACCAACTATCTCGGGCGCGATTATCTTGTTGACGTTCTCGACGGCCCTTCTAACGCCCTTGCCAAGGTAGCGCTTCCCGCCGTCGCGGAGCTCAAGGGCCTCGTGGGTGCCGGTTGAGGCTCCGCTCGGAACTGCAGCGCGCCCCATGCTTATCGGCGTGTAGACCTCAACCTCGACGGTCGGGTTCCCCCTGCTGTCGAGTATCTCCCTAGCAACGACTCCAGTTATCTCAAAGGGGTTCTCCATCTCAATCACCTCGGGTGATATTCCCGGCAGGGCATATAAAGGTTTTAGCTTCAATCCGGGCCGAAGCGATGAATAGGCGTATATATTTTGGCGCCCTACGCCATCCGGTGGGAAAATGAAGAGGCTCGCGGCGCTCATGGTCCTCCTTATGTTCACTCTAACACCGGTTGTTAAGGCCTGCATGAGTTCCTCCGACGGTTATGCCGTTGAGGTCGTTCTGAACAAGCCGGGGATAGTTTATCGGCCGTATCCCGCTTTCAACGCCCTCCACAACGCGGTAGTCGAAAACGGCACCTTTGTCTTCCTCTCACACTACGATGAAAGGCTCTACGTCATGCTCTGGAACGGGAGCGACGGCCCCCACCTCAGGGTTCAGATACCTGTGGGGTGGAAGACCATAGACGTTTCGAGGGCTTCGTTAAACCTCTCCATTCTCATCACAGAGGAAACCCTCGAGAAACTAAGGGCCGACGGCTGGAACGTCACAGATAACACGACCTTTGAGAGGAATGGCGTTAGAATAAGCTTGACCCCGGTTCGGGGAAAAGAGTGCACCTCCGACGCCGACTGCGCCACCGGCGGCTGTTCCGGTGAGGTCTGCGCCCCTAAGAAGGAAGCCCGGGAGATAGTGACGCCCTGCGTTTACAAGCCGTGGTACGACTGCCTCTCACTGACGAGCTGCGGTTGCGTCAACGGCCTCTGCACCTGGAAGCCGAACCCGGCCTTTGAGTCCTGCCTGAGGGAGCACGGGATCAATCCGTCCAAGGTGATCCGGGCAGGGTACTTTGAGCTTGAGGTTGAGGGGGTGAACAGGTCCGATGACGAAGTGAACGCTGCCGTCAAGGACTTCCTCGGCGCCTTTGGCGTCTCCTGCGACGTCTCCCTGACGCTGGTCAAGACCTCCGTAACCCGGCTTTCCCCGTCGCTGGATCCCTCAGAGGTCAACGCCTCCAAAGCCTTAAAAGCCGAGCTCGAGTGGCTGATTGAGACCGGTGCCCTTCGGATGGACGAATCGGACGTTGAGGGCGTGCTCCGGGCTGCAGAGTGGGGAAACGCGGGGCACAACTCCAACATAGGCTGGTACGAAACGGGGAACGGCACCTTTGCATGGATACCCTACGATGAGAGCCTCAACCCCCTCCTCGTCAGGTGCTTCACCCGCGAGGTTCCCGTGTACGAGCTCCCGAACGGGACGGCCTACGTTGGGCCGACACTAACTAAGCCTCCTTCCGGGGATTCTACCACGATGTCTGGTTCGACTAAAGGGGAGGTATGCGGGCCCGGAATAGTGGTCCTGCTGGCGTTGATTGTTGCCCTCGCGGGGAGGAGATGAGCTTTTAAACCTCCCCTCCAACTTTCCATATGGACTGGAAGAGACGGCTGCGCGAGGATGGTTTCGTCGAGGTTGATGGCTTTCGAATAGAGCTCAGCCTGGACAACACGTTCATGGACATGGACTACATCCCCAGGGTGCTGTTCTACGACCCTCCAACGGGGAGATGGCACGTTCTCAGGAACCCGATTCCGAGGGGAAATAGCCTTGAGGAGAGCTGGGACAGAGCGGTGGAGGTCCTCTGCAGAATCTTGGATGGGAAGGAAACGCCGGTGTTCGGCGAGGAGGGGGTTGCGGAGAGGTTTCTCCGTGCGCTTGAGAGGCTGGAGGCCCGATAACATCCCTTTGAAATTTCTTCAAAAATCTGTATTTCTTTCTGTTCTGTGGATATGAAGCTTGAAATTGATGGAATTACAAAACAAAGTCCGCATATTTTCCGGGGACTTACGCATTTTTGGGGAGAAAAGCTCTAAATACATTGGAATGGAGTAGTTACCGGGTGATGGAAATGGCTGATCACATCGATATTGCGGGGTATATTGACCATACGAATCTGAAGGCCTATGCTACCGCCGATGACATTAAGAGGCTCTGTGATGAGGCCGTTGAGTATGGTTTCTACGCCGTTTGCGTCAACCCCTACAGGGTTAAGCTGGCAAGGGACTATCTCCGCGAGAAGGGTGCCAACGTCAAAGTCGCGAGCGTAATAGGCTTCCCGCTCGGAGCCACCCCCACAGAGGTCAAGGTCTTCGAGGCGGAGAGGGCCCTCGACGACGGTGCCGACGAGCTCGACATGGTCATCAATATAGGCGCCCTTAAGGACGGGGACTACGAATACGTGAGGAAAGACATAGCCGAGGTCGTTAAGGTCGCCCATGCGAGGGGCGCGAAGGTCAAGGTCATCATCGAGACCTGCTACCTCACGGAGGAGGAGAAGGTGAAGGCCTGCGAGCTGGCGAAGGAGGCCGGGGCAGACTTCGTGAAGACTTCAACGGGCTTTGGAACCGGTGGAGCCACCGTTGAGGACGTCCGGCTCATGAGGAAGGTGGTCGGCCCGGAGATGGGCGTTAAGGCCGCCGGGGGAATAAGGACCTACGAGCAGGCGGTTGCCATGGTGGAGGCCGGCGCGACGAGGATTGGAACGTCGAGCGGAATAAAGATTGTGGGGGGAGCCCCGAAATGAAGGAGATACACGACCTCCTGAACAAGGCCATCCGGGAGCTCCGTGAGGAGGGCCTCGAGCCCGACATACTCCTTGTGGGTCCCAACTTCATCGAGTACGCCGTTGAGCAGCTGCGCGAGTGCAGGTTCAAGATATACAAGATAGATGAACTGGGCTACGACGCGGTGGTCGCCGACTCCAGCTACCTCGGCCAGGTGAAGCGCGCCTCAAGGAGAATATCGGTCGAGCCCCTGCTCGTCGAGAACGAGATGTGGGAAGAAATAAGGAAACTGGAGGTTTAGAGGAGGTCCTCTATCTCAGGGTATCTCTTCTTTATCGCCTGGGCCAGAAGCGTGCCTACCAGGACGCCGGTGACGGCCTGGACTATGTTGACGGGCACCTCGGTGGCGGCCGCAGGGATACCGTACATGTAGGCCTCGAAGGCAAAGTATCCTGAGACCATTATTATTCCGCCTATCAGGCCCGCTATCACCAGCGTCGAGACGTTGTCGCTTCTTCTGGCGATGTAGCCGATTGCGAGCCCCTCAAGCCCCTTGACGACGAGGGTTATCGGCGCCCATCCTGGATAGCCCGCTATTATGTCGCCGAGGGCCGAACCAACGCCGCCCGCGAAGACGCCGATAACGGGGCCAAAGGCCATTGCCGAGAACATGACCATAGTATCGCCGAAGTTGAGGTAGCCACCGGTCGCGGGGGTGGCTATCGTTATGAACGCCGTGGTGACGCCTACCACCGCGGCCATCACGGCGGAGAGGGCAAGAACGCTCGCGCTCCTGAACTTCTTCCTGTTCATGAATATGTACGCGACGTAGAGCAGGGTGACTGTGGCGAGGACGTACGGTCCGTACGGTTTGAGAATCTCGGTCAGCTCAGTCATGTTCACCACCGGGGGTATCTCAAGTTATAACTTTAAAAAGATGCCGAATGGTGTGGTGGTACTCGCTTACAATCGGACGATTTAAGGGGAGAAAAAAGAGAATCAGCCGAGAGCTTTCGTGAGGCTCTCCTCGAATATCTCCATGGCGACGTCGATCTCCTCCTTCTTGATGGTCAGCGGCGGTATGAACCTTATGCTGTTGTCGCCGCATCCGAGGAGGATGAGTCCGCGCTTGACGGCTTCCTTGACGATGGCATCCCTGAGCTCCGGGTTCTTCTCCTTGGTGTCCTTGCTCTTGACGATCTCGACGGCCTGGGCGAGACCGAGACCGCGGGCATCGCCGATGACCTCGTACTTCTCCTCGAACTCCTTGAGGTACCTGTGGAGGTAGTCTCCAACTTCCTGGACGTGCGGGAGGAGCTCCTTGACTATCTCGACGACTTCTATTCCGGCCGCTATGGCAACCGGGTTGCCTCCGAAGGTCGAGGCGTGCCTGCCCGGCTTGTCGAAGGCTATGTCTGCCCTGTGGACGACACCCGCTAAGGGGATTCCGCCGCCTATGGCCTTACCGAACTGGATGGTGTCGGGTGCAACGTCGAAGTGCTCGATGGCCCAGAACTTACCAGTCCTTCCGACGCCCATCTGAACCTCGTCGTCGGCGAGGAGTATGCCGTAGCTGTCGGCGAGCTTCTTGAGCTCCTTGAAGAAGTTCTTCGGCGGGACGACGTAGCCGCCCTCACCCTGTATCGGCTCGAAGACTATGGCTCCAACCTCGTGGGGCGGGACGTGGCGGAATACATACTCCTCGATGAACTCGATGACGCGGTTGACGAGCTCGTCCGGCTCGGCGTAACCGTCTATGTGCCAGGGGTTCCTGTAGGGGTTCGGGTATGGTATGTGCTCAACGCCCGGCATGGTTGGGAAGAACCTGTCCTGCTGAACCCACTTGCTGGCGGTGAGCGAAAGAACGGCCTGGCTCCTTCCGTGGAAGGCGTGGTAGAAGGCGATGAACCTCTTCCTGCCGGTGCCGTACTTGACGAGCTTCATCATGGCCTCGTTTGCTTCCGCACCGCTGTTCTGGTAGACGACCTTCTTCGGGAAGTCGCCGGGTGCAAGCTCGGCGAGCTTCTGGGCAAGAACGACCGCGTTCTCGTAGAAGAAGTCGTTCAGCGCGAAGTGGGTGAACTTCTCGGCCTGTCTCTTAACGGCCTCGACGACCCTCGGGTGGGCGTGGCCGACGTTCAGCACGCCGACGCCGCTTCCGAAGTCGTAGAAGGTGTTTCCGTCAACGTCGTAGACGAGGATTCCATCTCCGTGGTCGATGACAATCGGGAGGGTCTCCGGGTCCTGGGTGGTAACTGCGAGGGCTTCAAAGTTCTTTTCGATGACTTCCTTGCCCTTGGGTCCGGGGAGTTCCTTAACGTTCGGCCTAACCACCATGTGCATCACCGGTGTGAGATAGGGGTTCTCCTATATAAGTCTGTGTTCATCGATGAACATTTTTGACCGAAAAATCTTCGGGAGAATCGGGAAATACCTCGATTCCCAAAACGGAAATCCGAAAAACGCCGAGAGAAAAGAACGAAGGGGTGTGGAAAATCACTCCACAACCTTCGAGTTCCACTCGTCGATGAGCTCCTTCGCCGAGTTGGCCGCTATCGCACCCTGACCGACGGCAACGGCGATCTGCTTGAAGACGTTGGTTATGTCGCCTGCGGCGAAGATTCCCTTCATCTTCGTGCGCATGTGCATGTCCACCGGGATGTAGCCGTACTCGTCGGTTATGCCGAGGTGCTTCACGAAATCCGTTTTAGGCTCGTAGCCGATGAAGATGAAGACGCCATCAACGGCCATCTCGCTCTCCTCGCCGGTGACGCGGTTCTTCAGCTTGACGGCCTCGACCTTGCCGTTGCCCTTGATCTCGGTCACGACGGTGTTGAGTATCGCCGGAATGCCGCTCTCCTTGAACCTGTCCTGGAGTATCTTGTCGGCCCTGAACTGGTCGCGTCTGTGGACGAGGGTAACATCGACGCCTATACTCTTGAGGTAGAGCGCCTCCTGCAGGGCGGTGTTTCCGCCACCGACAACGATAACCTTCTTGCCCTTGAAGAGCGGGCCGTCGCAGGTCGCGCAGTAGGAAACGCCCCTTCCGGTGAACTCCTCCTCTCCGGGCACGTGGAGCTTTCTCGGTGCGGCGCCGACGGTTATGATTACGGTCTTCGCCTTGTACTCCTTGCCGTTCTTGGTTTTCACCGCGAACTTGCACGGGCCCTCATAGTAGGCGCACTCCGTCGGGTCTATGCGCGCGACCTCGTCAAAGACGATGTCCACCCCGAGCTTCTTGACCTGCTCGTGCATCCTGTTCGTCAGTTCGGAACCGCTGATCCCCTCAGGGAATCCCGGGTAGTTCTCTATCATGTCGGTCAGCGCCATGTTTCCTCCGAGGTCCTTGCTGAGTATCAGCGTCTCAAGGCCGAAGCGCGCCGCGTATATTGCCGCGGTGAATCCGGCCGGTCCGGCGCCTATGATGAGCACGTCCCAGGTCTTGTTCTCGTACTCTCCCCCGCGTGAGAATCCTCCCAGACTGAACATCTCTCTCACCTCCGGACTTTCCTAACGTGGACTATTTAAAAGCATTATTGCCCAGTGGTGGGTATTCATACCACGACGTTAATTTCCGGACTGCCCTCGGGGAACCCTTCCGCGGGTTCGATCAGGAGTTCCGTCCCCGCGTGTTCGTCCTGCTTTAGGGGGATGTCCATCGTGAGCAGAACCTCATATTTTCCGTGTCCCTCCAGAACCCTCCGCGCTCCGAAGGCCTCCCGGAGCTTCCGCGGATCGCTGACCACCCAGCTAGCCCTTAAGCGGGAAAGCGATACTCTTTTAAAGCCTAAGAGTAATACTATACTTTGAAATGAAGCGCTCAGTAACCATCAAACTCCAGCCAAGCAAGGAGCAGGAAAAAATCCTCTCCGAGTTAGCTCAAGCCACCGCAGTAATCTGGAACAAGCTCAATTACCAGCGTTTAAAACAATTCAAAGAATTCGGCAAGATTGATTTTAACGGAACGGAGAAGGAAGCTTACCAAGAGTTTAAAAACTGGATTGGTGGTTCGACAGTCCAGCAATTAGCCAGAAAAAACGCCGAAAGCTGGAGGAGCTTTTTCTCGCTCAATAAAAAGAAAAAGAGTGGAGAATTATCAGAATGGTTCAGGCCGAAACCTCCGGGGTTCATTGGGGAAGAGAATGGGAAGAAACTGTTCATTATCCCGCTTAGGAACGACCAGTATTGGATTGACGGGAACGTTGTCGAGTTAAGACGTCTTGGGAAGTTTGGAAGGTTGAGAATCCAGTTTAAAGGAAAAATTCATCTTAAAGGCAAGCAGGGGCGGTTGGAGATAACTTACGACGAGGTAAAGCGGAAATGGTATGCGAAAATCAGCCTCACCGTTGAGGAAAAGCTAATTGGGGACGAATGGGTTGAAGTCCCAAGGCAACCCTTGGGCGACCTTTCAGCGGGAATTGACTTGGGAGTGAATAATTTAATGGCCGTTTACGTTGAGAACGGCGAAAGCTTCCTCGTGAACGGCAGGCCATTAAAGTCAATAGCCTTTTACTGGCGGAGGAGAATAGCCGATTATCAGTCCAAACTCAACAAGAGTGGTGCAAAGAAGAGTAAGAAGCTCAAAAGAATGCACGAGAAGGCTAAACTTCAGGCAAAGCATTACATTAACACTGTTGTGAGACAGACCGTCGAGAGGCTGTATCACCTCGGAGTCTCCAGAATCGTTGTTGGTTATCCAAAGGGAATCGCAAGGAACTCTGAAAGAGGCAAAAAGCAGAACTTCATTCTATCCCATGTTTGGCGGTTCAACACGGTGATTCAAAGGCTCAAGGAAGTTGCGGAAGAGTATGGTATTCAGGTTTTGCTTGTTAATGAGGCTTTCACTTCTCAATCGTGCCCTCTCTGTGGCCAACGTCATGAGAACGCTCGCTTTGTTAGGGGTTTGTTTAAGTGCCATGGAGAGGGCGTTGTAATGAATGCCGACCTCGTGGGGGCTTTTAATATTTTGAAAAAAGCTGTGAGAACGATAACCCCGAGCCTTCCAGCCCTTGCTGGTGGTAGGGGTAATTGGGGCGAGACCGTCCCGGAGGGGTTCTCCGAACCCTCTTCAAAAGGGGTGATGAGGATTACCCCTCAAACCTCCTCGCCTTTGGTGTGGGGTTAACTCGTTGGAACCCTCGCCGTTCACGGCGAGAAGGAGGTCAGGTTCCTGTCCATCACTAGTATCAGGGGCTTTTCCCAGAACCTTCTCTCAAAATCTTTTTCCCCGCTCCCCTGGACCTCCACGAGCTTCTCCTTCCCCTTCGATTCGGGGTGGATCAGCTCCACCCTGGCTCCCCTGCACTTCGCGACGCTGGTGTAGAGCCTCCCCGAGATCATTCCCCTCCCTGTCTCCAGCCGCGGGTGGGCGTACTCGTCGTTGTGGGACGTTCCCAGGGAGTTCTCCCCTGCCTCGATTCTGTACGTGGGCAGCACGGGGGATATCAGGGCGTCCCTGAACCTCCCCTCCGCGATAACGTAAACCGGAAGCTCAACCCAGGCATCGTCGTTTTCACCTATGAAGACGAAGAACCCCTCCGGCTCCAGTTCTATCCTGTCCGAGGTGAACTCCCCTGAGGTTCTAAGTTCCCTCTGCACGGAGTAGTGTCTGTGCTTTGCCCCGATCCATTCGCCCCTTATCCGCAGGGTTCCCCTCAGGAGCCTGGTTTTCTCGGGGAGTATGAGGGTTCTCCCATCGATCCTCATCGAGGAGGCCAGTTCCGTGCACTTTTTCCTCGCCTTCGCTTCCCTCTCCATGTCCATCAGTATGATGCCCAGCATGATGAATATGAATACGATAAACAGGGCCCCGCCGCCTTCCATGTAACCACCGGGGTAAATACGAAGTTGGAAAATAAAAGAGTTTCTCTACAGCAGTGATAGCTCCCCGTCGAGGAGAAGGTGAAGGGCATAGCCGCAGAAGGCCGCGAAGCCGACGTAGAGTCCCTCCCCTGTCGTCATGTTGAGGCCGTACTCCACCAGAACGAACGCCAGGCTCCCATAGACCGCCGCGAAGAGGAAGGAGTGAACTATTCCCCTGTGCTTCGGCATCATCCATGTGAAGGCGAACCACGCTATCACGGCGGCAAGGACCGCTATGCCCCATTCCACGGCCATGTTGAGCCAGGGCTCCCCGACGTTTATCGATCCCGCGGCGTTGACGTAGACCGCCCCCCCAACCACCACGCTGACTATCGGCTTCGTCCCGCGGTGGATTAGGGCGTTTGGATGGTCCATGTCCGGCAGATCGCTTCCCAGAACGTAGAACGCATAGCCCAGCACCAGCGCCATCGTTGTGAGGGCAAGGGGGGCCCCGTGGGCGGCCGCGAGTCCCGCGGCGGCGACGATGACCGGATAGCTAGCTATCCCGCTGAGCATGTGAACGTCGTAGTTGGGCATCGGGCATCACTCTTCCTCGTTCTCGGCTTGCCATTCCTCAAGGAACTTTCTCACGTACTCGGGAACCTTGTAGTTGCCCTTGGGGTCTCCGACCAGGAAGCCGAGCCTTATGAGCTCGTTGAGCTGGTCGTAGACCTGTATTCCTGGCCTCTTGACGGCCTTGGCTATCTGAATGTAGCTCACCGGTCCGCCGTTGAACTCATAGACTATGGCCTCAACGAGGTCCTTGTACTCCTTCGGAATCCTCGTGAGGTACTCCTCGAGGCTCTTCGGCTCCTCGAGTATAGTGGTCACCACGTAGTCGTCTATGGGGTCGAACTTGTGCTTGGAGGCCTCGCTGAGGACGTAGTGAAGGAGCCTCAGGATCTGTCTCGGGTTGCCCTTTCCGAGCTGGTGTATGAGCTTTATGGCCTCCTCCGTGAAGGGGTAGATTGGATCATCGGTGTCCCTTATCCTCACCTTGTTGAGCCTCTTCTTGACGAGCTCGTAGGTCTCGTCTATGCTCATCGGGCGGAGCTTGAACTCGTAGTGGAGGCGCATGAAGAACGCGGGGAATATTTTGGAGTACTTCTCGTAGGCCTCAGGGACGCAGGCAAAGGCAACGATACAGCCCTGGGGCATGTTGCTGATGAAGTGTCTGAGCATCTCGAAGAACTGTATCTTCTCCCTCTCGCTCGCGCTTCCCATGTTCTCAAGCTCGTCCAGGAGGAGGGCGCAGTAGGGGTATTTGCCCATCTGCTCGGTCAGAAGCTCGGCTATGTCCCTGCTCTTGTACTCGTCCCTGTCGCTCAGCATCTTCTCGAGCCTGTCTATGAACCCGAGCTTCCTTGAGAGGTTCTCGAGGAATATGTTAGTCCTGCTCTTCGGCGGCTTGAGGGCGTAGAAGATGTCGCGCGTGAGCTTGAGGATGTCGTTCGTGTCAACCTTGACGTATATGGCCTTTCCCTTGTTCTCCTCTATGGCCTTGGCTATGGTCTTGAGCCTCTGGGTCTTGCCCATTCCGAGGGGGCCGACGATGCTCATGGCTATCGAGCTCTTGTTTCCGATAACCTCGGAGATTATCATCTGAAGGCGCATGTCTATCTCCTGATAGACGTGAATGCTCTCGACGTCGCTTATTCCCTCGCTTGCGAGCTGCTCAAAGGGGTTCCGAGAAAGGCCATAAACTTCGTATGACTGGTAGGGATAAAGCTTAAGGCCACCGGCTTCCATTTTAACTCACCGCATAGTTTAGGAACGCGAAATATAAAAACCTGTCCATCGGTGAGCGGAGATGACGATTCTTCTCGTTACGACTCCACAGGGACGCGAGGGCGATGGAATACTCGAACTGGAATGGGCGTTGGGGAAGGTCCGGGTTAGGGGAACGGACTGGCGGGGGGTTCTCCTGGCCGAAACGCCCCTATCGAAGGGCGAAACCCTTGAACGGCTGAAGAACTTCGAGACGCAGGCTATACAGAGGGTCGTTCCCCTCGACCTCATCGTTCCCGCCAGAAGGGAGGAGATTGAAGGGGCCGTCCTTGAACTGGCGGAAAAAATAGACGGAACCTTCGCGGTACGCGCCAAGGTCAGGGGAAATAAGAGGCTCTCCCAGAGGGAGCTTGAGATTGGCCTCGGCTCCCTGGTGGTCGAGCGCTTCGGCCTCGGGGTGAACCTGAGCGACCCGGATTACACCCTCGTGGTTGAGGTCCTTGGGAAGAAGGCAGGAATCGGGCTGGTGGGGAGGGATGAGCTCCTCCGCTTCGAGGTGGTCGAGTGAAGCCTAAAATAGGATGAAGTCGAATTCATGAACATCAAGCGAGTTTCGTACCTGGTTATCGCCTTGGTCGTGGTTTCTTCGGTTCTTCTTTTCGTCAAGCCCTACGTTATTTGGAGGGAGGGGGGTGAGAGAATCTCCGGTGAGGTTGTTGTTCTTCCTGAGCCGAGACTGACTGGAGAGATGAGCGTTGAGGAGGCCATAGCAAAGCGGAGGAGCATCCGCTCGTACAGGAACGAGCCTTTGACCCTTGAGCAGCTCTCCCAGCTCCTGTGGGCGGCGCAGGGGATAACCTATTCCGCCAGAAAGTTCCGCGCCGCGCCGAGCGCCGGTGCAACGTACCCTTTCGAGGTCTACGTGGTGGCCGGAAACGTTGAAGACCTCGGGCCGGGCGTTTACCGCTACGACCCCTTCAACCACACGCTCGTACTCGTTAAGGAGGGCGACTATAGAAGGGCACTCCAGAGGGCGGCGCTCGACCAGTCCTGGGTAGGCAGGGCCGCGGTCGACATAGTCCTCGTGGCGTACTACGAGAGGACAACGCACTACTACGGCGAGCGCGGGATAAGGTACGTCCACATGGAGGCTGGTCACATAGGCCAGAACCTCTACCTTCAGGCAACCGCTCTAAACCTAGGAATCGTCGCGGTCGGGGCCTTCTACGATGACCAGGTTGCCGAGATAATAGGTGTCGAGGGCGTTCCGCTGTACATATTTCCAGTGGGTGTTCCCGGTGGTTAGTCTGGATCACTACACCTTGGGTTACGCCGCCTTTGCCCTCATGAGCCTAGCCATGCTCAGCGGGGCACTGATATTCCTATCAAAGCGCAGAGAGACGTGGATAAAGGTCCATATCGTCATCAGCATCGTGGCTTACCTCATCATGTTCCTGACGATATGGCTCGTCAGGTAGGCCAAAGCCTTATTTACGATTGCGCCCCAGTTGGAACGGGATGGGACATGTACGACGTGGACGAGATAGTCGAGGCCCTTTCAAGGCTGAGCTACGAGGAGGCCCTGGCGTACTGGATAGAGGGGGAAAGGAAGGAGGCCGAGTTCTACAGCGAACTGGCGAAAAGGGCAAGAGACCTCGGTCTGGGGGAGGAGCTGGTGGAGACCTTCGAAAAACTCGCCGCCGACTCCATGAAGCACGCGACCGAACTCGGGGCCCACTACGAGAGCCGCTACGGCAGGAGACCGGAGATGGACATACCCTCCATAGAGGTTCTGCCAGTCATCGACGAGTTCGAGAGGGCCGACCAGATCGACGAAGTTCTGAGGGCTGCCATGGAGAGCGAGCTGATAGCCCACAGATCCTACGCGCTCCTGGCAGAGAAGGTCGAGGATGAGGAACTCAGGAAGCTCTATCGGAGGCTCGCTGAGGTCGAGAAGGGGCACTACGAGATGCTCAGGAAGAGGTACGAAGAATTGAAAAACGGGGAGGGTTAGGTTTTTTCTTCGGCTTTAACCGCTGTTTCCTCCTCCATGTATGGTTCCCTCGCCTCGGGAGGCTCCTCTATGAGGTTGTCGCTGTACTTGTCGTAGTCCGCTATCAGGAACTCCTCGCTCATCCTAAGTGCCTTGACGGCCTTCTCCTCGCCCGGGAACTTCTTGCCGGGACAGACGTCGACGCAGAGGGCGCAGAACATGCAGCGCGAGGCGTAGTGCCTTATCTTCTTCAGCTCCGGAATCCACTCCATAGCATCCGCGGGGCAGACCATTATGCACAGCCTGCAGCCTATGCACCTCTCCGGGTCGTAGAGGAGCTTTCCCCTGAAGCCCTCTGGAATAGGCACGGGTGGGTTTATTCTTGCCTCGCCCTTCTGAACCTTCTCTATAAGCTCGGTAACGTTAGCGGGAGCATGCTTAACCGGGAAGGGGTTGGTGGCCGGCCTGTGGACGAGCTGTTTGAGCAGTACGAACATCATCTTGTTTACCATTCCTCACACCCCCATCCACACGAGGGCCACTCCAACGAGGGCGATTATGTTGACGTAGACCCAGAACACCCTGGACGCCTGCTCTATCCTGAACCTGGCAAAGGACGTCCTGACCAGCGTTATCGCCAGCAGGTAGATGACCAGCACCTTGAAGAGGAACCACAGCGCCTCGACGACGTAGTAGCCCGTGCCGGTGAGGTTGAGGTCGAGCATTCCCGTCAGCGTGAACGGGAAGAACAGCACCACCTCCAGCGCCGCCATGGCGAAGCCCCTGACGGCGTCCGAGAGGTAGAACAGGGCCAGGTTCCTCCCGCTGTACTCCGCGAGCATGCCCTCGCAGATCTCCGTCTCGGCCTCGGCTATGTCGAAGGGGAGCTTCGCAAGTTCCGCTGGAGTGACCACGAGGAGGGCTATGAAGAGGAGCACTATTCCCATCGCCGCCAGAGGCCCCACGATGCTCCAGACCGGGGTCGAGGCTATCGTCGTCAGTGAGAAGCTCTTGTAGACGAGCGCGAAGCCCACTATGACCGTCGCCAGGGGCATCTCGTAGCTCATCATCAGCACCATTTCCCTCTGCGCTCCCACAGAGGAGAACGGACTGCCCGAGGCGAAGCCGCCTATCGCCATCGAGAGTGACTGGAGCGTGAGCAGGTACAGTATCACGATCAGGTCGCCGTAGCCCTCCAGCGGGGCCTTGAGGACTCCGAAGGGTATGTAGAGCAGGAGCGTCATTGAGGCCGCGAAGGAGACTACCGGCATCGCGTTGAATATCCACGCCACCGCGTTCTCCGGAACGACGGTCTCCTTGAGGAGCAGTTTTCCGACGTCCCAGAAGGGCTGCCTTATCGGAGGCCCTATCCTTGACGTCAGCCTCGCCGAGAAGCGCCTGTCTATACCCTTGTAGACCAGCCCCAGGAAGACCCCGAGGAGCGGGAACGTGAACGCATAGATGAGGGTTTCGGGGTTCATTCTCTCACCCCCACAGCCCTTGCTCCCGCAAGCGCTGGCGGAAGGTTACTTCCTCTTAAACTGGCTTTTCTTCCGGGTAGTGCTCCCTTACTGGCCGCCTTCACTGTGTTCACCTTTGAAGTGTGCCCTTCGGGCACGTATTGGACGTGAACCTTACGTGTGGCCCTTTTTTCTTGGCACTCCCTGCAAAAAGTGCGGCTTTTCATTCTCTCACCCCCAGGTCGCGCTTGAGCCTCTCCGTTTTTTCGACCGCCTTCCTGTGGAGCGCCTCCGGGTCGATTATTCTGCCCTCCTCGTTTCTGACGACTGCAAGCCTGTCGTTGCAGCACATGCACGGGTCTATGTAGGCGACGACTATCGGTATGTCCGCCACCTCGGCTCCGAGCAGGAGCGGCTTCCAGGTGTTGATGTTGTTGTAGCTCGGGGCGATGACCTTCCAGAATAGAGGGCCGTCGCGCTTGTTGCCGTACCTGAAGTAGTGGATGACCTCGCCGCGCGGGGCCTCGTGCGCTCCTATCGCCTCGCCCTCCGTCCTCCTGATCTTCGCCAGGAGGGCCACGTAGTTCGGTATCGCCATCAGCTTCCCCTCGGGCATCTCGTCGAGGCAGTACTCTATGATGTCCAGGCTCTGGTCTATCTCGTAGAGCCTCACCATGGTGATGTCGTACGCATCGCCCCTCGCCTCGCCGACGATGTCCTGGGGCACGATGGCCCTCACCCCTATGTCCGCGTAGGCGTCGTAGGGCATGTCCTGCCTGACGTCCATTCTGATGCCGGCGGCCCTCGCCACCGGCCCGACGACGTTGAGTTCAAGGGCCATCTTCTTCGAGAGCTGGGCTACTCCCCTCGTCCTGGCCTTGTAGACCGGATCGGAGAGGAAAACGTCCTTCATTTCCTCCGTGAATATCCTGTAGTAGTTTATCATGTCTCTGAGGGCCTTGACGTGGCTCTCTTTGATGTCCCTTCTCACACCGCCTATCATGAAGACCGAGTAGTTTATCCTGTTGCCCGTTATCAGCTCCAGTATGTCGAGGAGCTTCTCCCTGCCCTTCCACGTCCAGAACAGGAGGGAGTCGAAGCCCATCTCGTGCGCCACGACACCGAGCCAGAGTATGTGGCTGTGAATCCTCTCAAGCTCGCCTATTATCGTCCTGATGTACTGCGCCCTCGGCGGGGCCTCTATTCCCAGGGCCTTCTCGGTGCCGATGACGAAGGCGTAGGGGTGCGATATCGAGCAGATTCCGCATATCCTCTCAGACAGGTAGAGGGTCTGGATGGCGTTCCTCTTCATGCCCATGTACTCTATTCCCCTGTGGGCGAAGCCCCTCTTGACGTCCACCTCGACTATCCTCTCCCCCTCGACCATCGCCTCGACGCGAATCGGCTCCTTCAGCGCCGGGTGAATCGGGCCGACGGGCACGTAGTACTGGGTTTTGGCCATTACTGCTCCCCCCTCTCCTTCCTTATCTCGTTCACGCTCCTGTGGGTGTGCTTCACCATGTCCTCGACGCCGTACTCGTCCCGCCTCCACGGGTACTTGCCCTCCGGCCAGTCGTCGGGCAGGAAGAGGTGCCTCTTGTTCTTCAGTCCCTCGAACTCTATTCCCAGCATCTCTCTGATTTCCCTCTCGTTGGTCTCAGCACCGATCATAAGGTCGGTTATCGTCGGGAGGACGAGGTTGCTCTTTGGAAGGTCGAACTTGATGACCACGCTCACCTCCCCCCAGGGGTTGGCGTAGAAGAGGCCGAAGGAGTAGACCACCGTTATGACCTCCCCGCCCTCGTCGTTGCCTGTTATGAAGTGCAGGTGGGGGTAGTCGATGCCGAACACCGCCTCCACAGCCTTCCTGAGGGCCTCGGGCCTTATCGTGAGCCAGACCTCGCCGTAGGTTCTCTTCCTCTTGACGCCCATCGTGTACTCCCTTATCTCGTGGGAAAGGATGGCCTCTCCGAGAACCTCCTGGAGTCTCTCAAGGACTTCCTGGGCAGTCATCGTCATTCCCCGGCACCCCCCTTCTTTTCCAGCTCCTTTTCGAGCTTCTCTATCTTGAGCCAGGCCTTCACAACGCCGTCGATTATCGCCTCGGGCCTCGGCGGGCAGCCGGGGACGTAGACGTCGACGGGGATTATCTCGTCTATCGGGCCGGCGATGTTGTAGGAGTCGTAGAAGACTCCGCCGGTCGTTCCGCAGCTCCCGACGACCACGACGGCCTTTGGATCCGGCATCTGCTCGTAAACGCGCCTCAGCTTGTCCGCGAAGTCCCTCGGTATTGCCCCGGTGACGAGGAGAACGTCGGCGTGCCTCGGACTTCCGACGAGCTTTATCCCGAAGCGCTCCACGTCGTAGCGGGGAGTAAGAACCGCCACTATCTCGATGTCGCAGGCGTTGCAGCTCCCGCCCGAGGCGTGGAACACCCATATGGAGCGCTTAAAGTTGGTGAGCTTTCCCATTCACACACCCCCCAGGAGGATGAAGAGGATTATGGCACCGATTCCGAGGTACCAGAGGATGTAGTCCCTCACGTCGCCCGTGTGCATCCTCATGAGCACGGCGTAGTAGCCCTTCAGGGCCTCCATGAAGCCCCAGTAGATGTCGCCCGCGCGCACGCGTATCTGCTCGACGTCCTCAACCGCGTTGCCGCTGATGAAGGGCTTTACCTGCTCGGTGTTGGGCTTGTAGGAACGGTTTCCGCGTGAGTAGATGATGTAGCCGATGACCGCGAAGATCACCAGGAACGCCAGCCACAGGAGGGGGTTCCAGAAGCCCGATGGTGAGGTCAGCGTAAGGCTCTCCAGCCAGCTCATAGGACACCACCCCACGTCTGGTAGCCGCCCAGGTTCAGCAGCGCGTCAACCGCCGGATAGACGAGCTTGTCGAGCACCACGTTGGGGAACAGACCGAAGAGGATGCACAGCGCCGCCAGGATGAGCATCGCCGCTACCATCGGCTTTGGAACCTCCCCGACGCTCTCGTACTCCTTCACCGGCGGTCCCAGGAAGGCTGAGGCGAAGACCTTGATGAATGAAGCGAGCGTCAGGACGCTGGTCACCATCGCGAATATCGCGAGGAGCGGGTTGAGCTGGTAGGAGGTCTCGTAGATCAGGAATTTGCTCGCGAAGCCGTTGAAGGGCGGGATTCCCGATATGGCCGCCGCACCTACGATGAAGGCTATCGTCGTGTAGGGCATCTTTCTGGCGAGACCGCCCATCTCGTTGAGGTTCCTCGTCTTCGTGACGTAGAACAGCGCTCCAGCCGTCATGAGGAGGAGGCTCTTGTAGATGATGTGGTTGATGATGTGGAATATACCTCCCGCCATCGCGTCCCTCCCGAAGGCGGCCAGCTTCGCCGGATCGTTGAGGACCGTGAGTCCAACCCCAACGCCGAGGAGCATGTAGCCTGTCTGGGAAATCGCGTGGTAGCTCATGAGCCTCTTGACGTCCTTCTGGACGAGGGCCATCGTGACGCCTATGAACATCGTGAGCACTCCTAGGATGCTCATTATCCAGCCGACGCTGCTCATGCTGAGTGTTACCTCCCCGAAGAGGCTGAAGCTCACCCTGAAGAGGGCGTAGAGGCTCGCGTAAGTAGCTACCAGCAGGGTTGGGTTTATTCCCGCCGGAACCTCGGTGTAGGCATCGGGAACCCAGTGGTGGGTCGGCACCGAACCGCACTTCATCGCGAAGGACGCGAAGAGCAGGCCGAGGGCTATCATATCGACGGTGTTGAAGCCTATCTGCCTGCTGAGGTAGGCTATGTTGAGGTTGCCGTACTGGCCGTAGAGCAGGCCGATGGAGAAGAGCACCATGAGCGACGCGACCGCGCTGACTATGAGGTACTTGATGCCGGCCTCACTCGCCTCTCCCCTATAGTTCCTGAACCCGACCAGTGCCGAGCCGGCTATTCCGGCTATCTCAAGGAACACGAAGAGGTTGAAGAGGTCCCCAGTCAGCACCATGCCGAGGATTCCGACCTCCAGGAGGAGCAGCAGGGAGTAGTACTTCTCGAGGCCGCTCTCCCTCTCCACGTGGCTGTGGGAGTACATCGCGCCTATGAAGCTCATTAAAACCGCCGAGAGGGCCATGAAGGCGCCCATCGCGTCGACCTCGAAGATTATCCTCACCGGAACGCGGTATCCGGACGGGAGTACGAGGCCCGGACTGTCCGCTCCGAAGACGTAGATCATCGTTCCCCCGGCGGTCACTTCCCTGACGAGGAGGGTGCCAAGGCCGAGCGTTACCGCCGTTATGGCCAGCGCCCACAGCGCGGCTGCCCTCGGCTTCCCCTTGAGGAGCGGTGTCGTGAAGGCCCCAAAGAGCGGGATCGCTATCATCAAAGCGGGAAGGTGCTCGATCATCCCCTCAGCCTCCTTATCTTTGTAACGTCAAGGGTTCCGTAGTGGTGGTAGATGTTGACGGCGAAGGCCAGCATCAGGGCCGAGACGGCGACGCCTATGACGATGCTGGTCAGTGTGAGCGCCTGAGGCGTCGGCAGAACCATGTTGTTGACCGCATCCTTCGGTGCCATGGTGTATATCGGAGCGTAGGCGCCTTTGACGTAGCCGAGGGCTATCAGAAACAGGTTAACGGCTCCCTCAAGGATCTCAATGCCTATGACGACCTTGATGAGGTTCCTCTTGAATCCTATCGTGTAGAACCCCACCGCCAGCAGGAGCGCCACGACTATGAACGGGAGGTTGACTAGAATCATGTTATTCATCCTTCCTCACCCCCAGGAGGAGGTAGAACACCAGGATTATGCTGGTTAATCCGGCCAAAACCTTCGTTCCGACGAATATGTTCATGTACGGCAGCGTTCCGCCCGTGTTTAGGTAGCCGGGGTTTATCCCTAGAGGGGTCGGGTCTCCGAAGAGCGGGAACCCGCTGTTGGCTATGACGTTCCTGAAGAATGTGTACCCCATGAAGCCGAGGGTGGCCATTCCCAGAAAGCCGAGGGCGCCGATGCTCTCAAAGGCGCTCAGGGGCACCTTCTTGAACCGCTCCCTTATCACCCTGTCCTCGCACGCGACTATGAGGAGTGCCAGGCCGCTGGCGAAAACAGCTCCTCCCTGGAAGCCGCCTCCCGGCGTGAGGTGACCGTGGAGGATGATGTAGGCTCCGAACGTCAGTATGAGCGCCGTCAGGTACCTGGTGGTTGTCTTGATGATGAGGGTCGTCATGCTTTCACCTCCCTCCTTCTGAGGGCCATCAGCACGCCCGCAACCGCGGTGAACAGTACAGTGGCCTCTCCGAGGGTATCGAAACCCCTGTAGTCGAAGACTATGCTGGTGACGACGTTGTTTGACGATGCCTCCTCCTGTGCGTGCCCGATGAAGTAGGAGTCCATCTCGGTGTGAACCGGCTCACCGAAGGGCCTGAGGCTCGCCGCGGCCACGAGGAGGAACAGAGTGAAGCCTATGAACGCGAAGAGGCCGAGGGCTCTCCTCATTCTATCACCTCCTCGTCGGTGGTTTTCTTGATCGCCAGCAGGTACATCGCCGTCGTGAGGCACGCTCCAACTCCCGCCTCTGCTATCGCGACGTCGGGTGCCTGCAGTATGTAGAACTCCAGCGAGAGTATCAGACTGAACACCGCCATCGCGATGACGGCTGAGACCAGGTTCTTGAACCTCACCGCCGCTATGGCTGCTATCACAAGCCCCAGCCCCACCATGGCCTGAAGCACCCAGAAGAGCTCTTCGAAGTTCATAGGCGACCCTCCAGCTCGTCTATAACCGCCCCGTGGGGCCGTATGCCCGACTTCCTCGCGGCCCTGCCGATGGCGTGGGCTCCAACGGGGTTGGTGAGCACCAGGAATATGACCACCAGGGCCGAGTGTATCCCTATGGTTATCCAGGATGGGTCCCTCTCCACCCAGAAGTAGCTGTATATCGAGTACGTGACGGCGGCTAGGACTATGAATATCGTGCCGAAGGTCGTGCACTTGGTTGCCGCGTGTATCCTCGTGTAGACGTCGGGGAAGCGGAGGATGCCAACGCTGGCCAGAAGGTTGAAGAACACGCCGATGGCCAGGAATGCCGCTATTAGCCACTCTATCATGCCGCCTCCCCCTCCTCGCACTCGCATGCAACTCCCACCCTCTTCTTGACCAGGTAGCGGGCTATGTAGAGGGTCGCGATGTAGCTCAGAACCGCGTAAACCAGCGCGACGTCTATGAAAACCGCCTGTCTGGTTACCACGCCGTAAATGACCATGGCCCCCGCTGTGGTGGTCGTCATGGAATCCAGGGCGACGGCCCTGTCTGGTATCGTCGGCCCCGCAAGAAGCCTTATGAGCGTCAGCATGGCTGAGAACAGTAGCAGTATCAGCGCCCACATAAATGCTCCATCGACCGTCATTCTCCAATCCTCCTTGCCCATTTTGGAAGATACCCGCACAGCTCCTCTGGGGTGGGTTTCTCCTTCCCGGGCGGTACGTTTATCCAGTGAACATAGAAGTTGCCCTCTTCGTCTATCTCCAGCGTGAAGGTTCCAGGGGTCAGTGTTATCGAGTTGGCCAGAAGAGTCCTGCTCTCATCCCTGGTCAGGTCCGGAGATATCCTTACGATTCCGGGCCTTATTTTGCCGGTTATGACGCGGTAAGCTACGTCAATGTTCGCCTTGGCCATGGCGAAGAAGAACGGCCCTATCGCGTAGACTATGAAGAGCAGCCATCTCCTTGGGCTGAAGAAGTAGCCCACCTTTTCGTCCATGACTTCCTTTGTGGCGTAGCCGATGATGGCCGCTATTACAATCCCTGCAATCAGCTCCCCGGGGCTCCAGGCGATGACTTTGCCGGAACCTGCTGTGAGGAGCAGATAGACGATAAGGGACCACAGGAACGGTGCGGTAAACCCCATTTTCCCACCTCAACTTTAGGTTTTAAACCCTATTCGGGCCTATTTTCCCGAAATCTCGATTATAAATTGGCTAAATTTTTATAAATGGGTTTCTAAAACAAATGGTTAACAACCAGAAATTTGACAAATATAAATTGGACGGCTCTTGACGTACGTCCATAAAACTGTACGTTGTAGTAGATTAGGGGGGACAAACGTTCAGAAAAGTTCATTACAGAACTGAAATCGTCGGTGGGAAAAACAAGGAAAGAAGGGGGCTACTTCTTCTGGGACTCGGCCCCTTTCTTTGCCGCCTCCTTGGCCTTCTTCTGCTTCTCCAGCTTCTTTTTGAGCTCCTCTATCTCATCCTCCTTGAACCAGCGGAGGTTGTCGTTGTACTTGTCGTCCGTCGCCAGGAGGAACTCATCGCTCATCTCCAGGGCCTTTACGGGGCAGACGTCCACACACTGCTGGCAGAAGACGCACCTTCCGAGCCAGAAGGTGACCTTCCTGACCTCGGGAACGTACTCTATAACCCCGGCAGGGCAGACCATGACGCAGAGCCTGCAGCCGACGCACTTGTCGGGATAGTAGACGAGCTTGCCCCTGAAGCCCTCTGGAGTCGGAACCGGATCGCTCGCAGGGAAGGGGTTGGTTGCCGGCTTCTTGAACAGGTTGCTCAGCACGGCTGAGAGCGTCGGTGGGACCCTCATGCCACCACCCCCAGGGTGTCTATTGCCAGCAGCAGCGCCCCGACTATTGCGGCCGGAAGCATCCTGGTCCAGAACAGGGTCACCGCCTGGTTTATCCTGAGCCTTCCAGTTACCGCCCTGAAAAGGCTCATGCTCACGAAGAGCACGGCGAAGACCTTGAGGGTGTGGAAGAGCAGGTCTATGACTACCGCCGGAAGCCCCGTGAGCCCGATGTAGCCGGATATGCCCCACGGGAAGAATATCACCACGACGAGGCTCGCGCTCACGAAGGCCTTTATCGCGTTGGCCAGCTCGAAGAGGGCCAGGTGCCTTCCGCTGTACTCGGCCATCGTTCCCTCGGCGAGCTCGGTCTCGGCCTCGGGGATGTCGAAGTAGCCGACCTCAATCTCGCTGGCGAGCCAGGCCATGAAGACGAGCAGGAGCACCACGGCCCCCATTATGCTCATCGGCGTCCCGAGCTCCCAGACGTTGTGCTCGTAGAAGGTGCCCATGCTGAACGGCTTTGTAACGCCGAGATCGCTGAGGCGCCAGAGTATGGTGAAGAGGGCCAGCATCATCGGCCCCTCCCTGGAGACGAGGATTATCATCTCCCTCTGGGCGCCTATCTGGGCGTAGGGGGAGCCCGAGCTAACGGCACCAACGACCCTGAGGAAGCCGATTAGGGTCAGCAGGTAGATGAAGAGTATCACGTCACCCTTGGTTCCAAAGAGCGGCTCGAAGCCGAGCGGGGTGTAGGCGAGCAGGGCGATGGAGGTGGCGAGAGCCAGCACGGGGGCCAGTTCGAAGAACCTGTTGGCGTCCCTTGGGATTATGGACTCCTTGCTGACCAGCTTCAGGAAGTCGTAGAACGGCTGGAGCAGTGGGGGGCCCATCCTGCGCTGCATCCTTGCAACCAGTTTCCTGTCTATGCCTCCCCAGAGCAGTGAGGCGAAGGATACGTAAGCGTAAATCCCCAGGAATCCGAGCGTTGCGTAGAGGACGTTCATAGGACACCACCCCTCGGGCAGCCTACTCCAACAACTTCGGGCTTCGCCCTAACGTTCGGGTTCAGCTCCCTGGTTTTCTCTATCGAGAGCCTGAGGAGGTCCCTCTCGGTGAGGACCTTCTTCCTTCCTGTGTTAGCATCCACCACCGCGACCCTGTCCGTACAGCTTAGGCAGGGGTCTATTGAGGCTATTGCAACCGGAACATCCGCCACCTGCTCACCGACCAACGCTCTAGCTATCGCGAACAGGTTCGGGAATGTGGGCTCGCGCATCTTCCACTTCGCCGGAACGTCCTTGCCCTTCTGGGCCATGACGTAGTGGATGAGTTCACCGCGCGGGGCCTCGTACCTGCCTATTCCCTCCCCCTCGGCTTTCTTGAGCTGGAACAGGAGGGTGTTGTCCTTTGGAACTGCCTTTATCTTGCCCTCTGGCATCTGGTCTATGGCCCTCTCTATGAGCTCCATGCTCTGCCAGAGCTCGCCGACCCTGACCACCATCCTGTCGAAAACGTCCCCCTTGACAACTCCGGTGAACTCCTTGGGCGTTATCGGCTTCACGCCGAGGTCCGGGTAAACGCTGAGCTTCTCGTTGTAGCGGACGTCTTTCTTCACGCCGCTTCCCCTGGCAGTCGGTCCCTGGGCGCTGTACTCGATGGCTATCCTCTTGGGAATAACGCCAGCGTCCCTCAGCCTGGCCTCGACCGTCGGATCGTAGAGGAATATCTCCTCTATCTTGGGCATGACCTCGTTCCTGTAGTTCTCTATCATGTCGAGTATGGCCCTGATGTGCTTCTCCTCCAGGTCCCTCCTCACGCCGCCAATGGTGTTGATGGAGTAGTTGACCCTGTTGCCGCCGATGGCCTCTAGGATGTCCATGACGCGCTCGCGGGCGAGCCAGCTGAGGTGGAGGGTGGTGTCGTAGCCTATGGTGTGCCCAACGACTCCGAGGTTGAGCAGGTGGGAGTGGATTCTCTCGAGCTCGCCGATTATCACACGGATGTATTCGGCCCTCTCGGGCACCTCTATGCCGGCCATCTCCTCAACGGCTCTGGAATAGGTGTGGTTGTGGGAGAAGGAACAGATTCCGCATATCCTCTCGGCGAGGTAGAGTATCTGGATGTAGTTTCTCCTCATGGCTATCCATTCGAGGCCCCTGAGGTTGTAGCCGAGCTTGACGTCGACGTTGATTATCCTCTCTCCGTCGAGCGTGATGATGAACTTCTCGGGCTCCTCCAGTGCGGGGTGAATGGGTCCGATGGGTATCTTAACCCAGTACTCAAGCTTTCCGTTCATTTTGAGCCCTCCTTTTTGATTTTGTACGGGTGGCCGGCGTTCTTCACCATCACAGCCCTTTGCTTCGCAAAGCGCTGGCGGAATTTCTTCACTGCTTTAGTTGCCCCTCTCCGGATGGGTGCCTCATTACTGCCTTTGTTGAGCTTGTTCACCCTATTGATGCGCCCTTCGGGCGCGGAATGAACGTGAACCTCATTCAGGGCCGTCATTTCCCTGCACCCCCTATCTTGTACGGGTGACCCGCGTTCTTCACCATCTCCGGTTTGATTCCGGTCTCGTCGAGCCTCAGCGGGTAGATTCCCTCCGGGAAGTCGTCGGGCAGGAAGAGTCTTCTCGGGTCGGGGATTCCCTCGAAGAACAGCCCGAGGAACTCCTGGTTCTCCCTCTCGTAGGGCAGCGCGCTCGGGAAGACGTCCGTGACTGTGGGCAGCTTGGGGTCATCCTTGGGGACGCTCGTGCCTATGACGAGCGACAGGCTCTCCCCCTCCTCCCAGAACATCTCCATGTGGTACTTGGCGAGCAGTCTGTCGCCGGCGTCCATTCCGATTATGATGGAGAACTGGGCCTTCGGGTCGAGCTCCTTGATGAACTTCATGGCGTCGTGGAACTTCTCCCTGTCTATCTCGACCCAGACGCGCCTCTTCGGGTGGGGCATCTTGTTCTCGCTCACCCTTATCTCGGCCTCGGGGAACCTCTCGCCAAAGGCTTTAACGAACTCGTCAACGTTCATCTCTTACCCCCCTCAATTCTCTCTATCAGCTTCTGCAGACCGAGCACGACTCCGTAGAGTATCGCCTCGGGCCTCGGCGGGCAGCCGGGTACGAAGACGTCCACCGGTATGTGCTTGTCCAGCGGCGCGTTGGTGAAGGGGCTCTCGAAGAACACGCTTCCGCCGGTGGGGCAGGCTCCGACGGCTATGACAACTTTCGGGTCCGGAGTCTGCTCGTAGACCAGCTTGACCCTCTCAAGACTCTGGTCGGTCACCGGCCCGGTTACGAGCAGTATGTCGGCGTGTCTCGGCGTTCCGACGAGCTTCACACCGAAGCGCTCGGCGTCGTACCTCGGCGTCAGTGCGGCTATTATCTCGATGTCGCAGCCGTTGCAGCTGCCGCTGTTCACGTGGAACACCCAGGGTGAGCGCCCTATATACCTGCAGAGCTTTGATATCTCCCTCTCAAGCCTCTCGCGCTCCGAGGAGTTTGAGCTGACGTTGGTCTCTGCCCTTGTAACCTTAATCGCCATTCATCTCACCTCCTCATCCCCACACTATCAGCGCTCCCACAATTATCGCGGTCGTGACGAGCAGGTAGCTGATGTAGTCGCTCAGCAGTCCGGTGTGCTCCCTGCGGAAGATGAGGAACATCCTGTGAATTCCTCTTATGAGGCCCCACATGACGTGTCTTCCGGTGACGTAGCCCTGGAAGTGCTCGAACTGCGGAATAATCTCGTCCTGGTCCTCACCGCTGAGGAATATCTTCGTTCCATCGCCGGTTCTCCTCGTCCCCGTGCTGGAGCGCTCGGCCCACTTGTAGAGCACGTACGAGATGAGCAGGCCTATGGCAAAGACGTAAACGAAGTAGAGTGCATCCCAGTAGCCAAACATTTCACGCACCCCCCAGCACCGCCGAAACGTAAGCCCCTATGTTCTCCAGAGTCTTTGCCGCCGGAAGCATGACCTTGTCGCTGATGGCCCATGGGAAGAGTCCCATGACGATTATTGCCACCACCAGTATGAGCATCGGCACGAGCATGGCCTTTCCTGGCTCCTCCGCGTTCATGACCCTCTCGCTCGGCCTTCCGAAGAATGTGAAGAGCACCCTGATGTAGGCGGCGGTACAGAAGGCTGTGCCTATGACGGCTATTGCCGCGAGGAACGGGTTGAAGAGCGCCGAGCTTTCGTAGATGAGCCACTTGCTCGCGAAGCCGTTGAGCGGCGGAAGGCCGATTATCGCGGCCGCACCGACCAGGAAGGCGAAGCTCGTGACCGGCATCTTCCTGGCTATTCCGCTCAGCTCGTTGAGGTTCTTGGTTCCGAGCTGGTGTATGACCGCTCCCGCGACGAGGAACAGGAGGGCCTTCATTATCGCGTGGTTCACGGTGTGGTATATCGCACCCGCCAGAGCGACCTGGCCGACGTCGCTTCCATACGCGGCAAGGCCAATTCCGATTCCTAGGAGGATGTAGCCGATCTGGCCGACGCTGGAGAAGGCGAAGAGCCTCTTCATGTCAGTCTGTATCACCGCCATCGCGTTTCCGACTATGAGGGTCACGCAGGCGAAGAATATGATTATCCAGCCGACCGTTCTGGTGCTGATTCCGGCGCTGAAGACGCTGAAGGCGAGCCTCGCTAGGGCGTAGGTACCGCCTATCTTGATGACGAGACCCGAGAGCATGGCACTGATCGAGCTCGGAGCGGCCGGGTGTGCGTCTGCGAGCCACATGTGCACCGGAACGGCACCGCTCTTGAAGAGCAGTCCGCCCGCGAGGAGGCCGAGGGCCACCTTGGCGGTGAAGGTTGGGTTCTCAGCTATCATCTTGGCCAGGTAGGCCATCGTCAGCGTTCCGTACTGGCCGTAGAGGAGCACTATGCCGAGGAGGATGAATGAGCTGGCGAGGGAGCCGACGAACATGTACTTTATGCCCGCCTCGATGCCCTCCCAGGTGTCGTTCCTGAAGGCGACGAGGGCGTAGCTCGCTATGCTCATTATCTCCAGGAAGACGTAGAAGTTGAACAGGTCGCCGGTTATGGCTATGCCGAGCATACCGACCTCGAGGACGAGGACGAGGGCATAGTACTTCTCAAGCCCCGTATCGTGCCTCATGTACTCGCTGGAGTAGAGCACTGCCACGAAGGCTATGAAGGTCACCATCAGGGCGAAGAGCGCGCTGAGGAGGTCCACCTCCCAGACTATCCTTATCGGGAATGGAACGCCGTTTCCAAGGGGGCTCTTCGCTCCAAGGGTGTAGACGAGTATCTCGCCGCTCTTCCAGACTTCTTTGAACAGTCCGGCCGCGACGCCGAGGGTGATGCCGGTTATGAGTATCGCCCACAGCTCCCTGGCCTTCCTTCCCGCGAGGCCCACTATGGGCAGTGCGAATGCTCCAAGGAGCGGGACTATGATGAGGTATGGGATCAGCCCGTTCATCCTCTCAACCTCCTGAGCTTGTTAACGTCGAGGCTTCCGTAGTGCCTGTAGGCGTTTATCGTGAGGGCCATCGCCAGCGAGAGAACGCAGACTCCGATGACTATGCTGGTGAGCGTGAGCGCCTGCGGAATCGGGGCGACCATGGCGCTCTTTACGGTCTCGTAGCCCGTGTAGATTGGCGCGGTTGGTATCTGGCCTGCCTCTATGCGGTATCCGAAGCTTATGAGGAGCAGGTGTATGCCTGCATCTATGATGTTGAGGGCCAGTATGAGCTTGATGAGGTTCCTCTTGTAGAGGAGGGCGTAGATGCCCATGGCTATTAGCAGGAACGCCGTGATGAACTGGAACGGTATCATTCGTTCCACCTCCTGAATGCAGCTATGGCAACCATCGCGCTGACCAGCCCCGCAAAGACCTTCAGTCCCACGGCAAGGTTCATTATCGGTAGGTAACCCGCTGAGAGCAGCGTTCCCGGCTGGCCGTTGAAGACCGGCCCGCTGTGCCACAGCGTGTTGTAGAAGAACGCAACTCCCAGGCCGAGCATCGCCGCTCCGAGGAATACCAGGCCGCCGAGGCCCTCGAGGGCCGAGTAGAGGTGGTGGTTGTAGCGCCTCTTCATCTCGCCCAGCCCGAAGGCTATGAGGAACAGTATCCCGGCTCCCGCTATGGTCGCTCCACCCTGGAAGCCGCCTCCCGGCGTAAGGTGACCGTGTGAGACCACGTATGCACCGAAGATTCCTATGAGCGGAATGGTGGCCCTCGCGGTGGTCTTAACAATTAGTCCCATGTCACTCTTCATCCTCATCCCTCCTCCAGGGCCTGAGAAGTGCAACCGCTCCGGCTATAGCAGTGAAGAGAACCGTCGCCTCTCCGAGGGTATCGTAGCCACGGTAGTCGAAGACTATGTCGGTGACTATGTTGGTTCCACCCACCTCCTGCACGCCGTGGTCTATGTAGTACTGGTCGGTGTAGCGGTAGGCCTTCCAGTCCTCACCGCCGAGGCCGAACTTTATTCCGGTTGAAGGGCTCGCAACGACGAGCAGCACTCCGAGGAGGAACAGCAGTGCGAGAGCTCCGAAAGTCCTCTTCATGGTCCCTCACGCTCCCATCTCTCCGTTTTGGCTATACCGTACACGACTATGGCCGTAACGACGCCGGCTCCGACCGCGGCCTCGGCTATCGCCACATCCGGCGCGTGGAGCATGTAGAACTCAAGGCTGAGGAGCAGGCTCATGGCCGCCGAAGCGATGGCCGCACTGAGCAGGTCGCGCATGGTTATCGTGATGTAGGCCGCTACCAGCACGCCGAGGAGTATTCCGAACTGTATGACCATGTCCATCGAAAGGGCGTTCATTCGGCACCACCCCTGAGCTTGTCCTCGTACGCGTCAATGACGGCTTTGGCTGGCTTATAGCCGCTCAGATGGGCCGCCTTGGCTATCGCGTGCGCTCCGGTCGGGTTTGTGAGGAGCAGGGCGATTAGGGCAACGAGGCTGTGAAGCGCCATCTGGAGGTACTTGGGGTCGCCGGTGAGGTGGAGCTG
The DNA here is from genome assembly GCF_001484195.1 of Thermococcus celericrescens. Classification (NCBI taxonomy): domain Archaea; kingdom Methanobacteriati; phylum Methanobacteriota; class Thermococci; order Thermococcales; family Thermococcaceae; genus Thermococcus; species Thermococcus celericrescens. Next base: position 26,209 of record NZ_LLYW01000025.1, on the reverse strand, counting down.
GTAGGCAGCGTGAACTACCACCGCCAGAACCGCGAATATCGTCCCGAAGGTAGTGCACTTGGTCGCTCCGTGGAGCCTTGTGTAGACGTCCGGGAACCTGTGGAGCGAGAAGCTGCCCAGCAGGTTGAAGACTATGTTTATCGTGAGGAATGCGTAGATGACGTAGGTGACCGCACTCATTCCAATCCCCCCTGGAGGTATTTGGCTATGGCCAGGGTTCCCACGTAGCTCAGAAGGGCGTAAACGATGGCGATATCGATGTATATCGTCCTGTCGTAGGCCGCTCCGAGGAGAACCATTCCGGCAACGATTAACGTGTTGAGGGTATCAACTCCGACCACTCTATCCGGCACGCTCGGTCCGAGGAGCACCCTGAGCAGAGCCAGGAATGCTCCAATCATGACTATGACCGCGGCATAGAAGAACTCCGGTGCTATCATCTTCCCAGCCTCCTCGCCCATTTTTCAAATGAACCCGCTATGACCTCGGAGCTCTTCGGCTCCTTCTCGGTCACGTTTATCCAGTGGACGTAGAGGGCCTTCTCCTCGGGGCATGCGTCCACGGTGAGCGTTCCGGGGGTGAGGGTTATTGAGTTGCTGAGGATTGTGTACTGAGCGTCGTTTTCGAGCTCAACCGGAACGCGAACGATTCCGGGCTTTATCCTGCCGGTTATGACGCGGTAGGCAACGTCGAGGTTGGCCTTGACCATACCCCAGAAGAGCGGGCCGAGGGAGTAAACCACAAAGCCAGCCCACTTCGCAGGGTTGAGGAACCTCCCGGCCTTCTCACCTATGATGTCCTTCGTCGTGAAGGCGATTATCCCCGAGAACACCACTCCCGCGACGAGCTCTTCGGGGCTCCACAGCATACCCTTGCTGCCCGCTGTCAGCACAAGCCAGAGCACGAATGACCAAATGAATACGGGAATGAAACCCATTGTGCGTCCCCCCACTTTTGGTTTACAACCTTATCTCGGCTTCATTTTCTCGGATTTCCGCTTAACATAGAAAAAATTCTCTTAAAAGGGTTTTTTGAAGCTTAGAATTGAAAACAAAGGTACCTAACCCTTTGTTGTTAACCAAAGGTTAATTACCTGCCTGCTGACATCGGTGCCGAAACCCTCCACGGTTAAGGGTTGGAAGCGCGGGATTTCTGGAAAATAATGCATCAGTGTCCTCATGTGGCTCGAAACAGCATTTTGGTGACTTTGAGGACCTAAAATCCACCCAAAGCTTTATATACCCTTGAGATGAGTTTCCAATGGGACTCTTCTCGGAGTCTTTCGAGGGAGCCCTGAAAGTTGAAAGAGTTGGTGTTAGATATGTATGGAGATGGATTTGGCGGTGGCTACGAAGCCCCTGTTAAGGTTGGAGAAAGGTATAGAGTTAGGATTGAGAGCCTTGGAAAGGGTGGCGATGGTATCGCCAAGATAAAGGGCTTCGTTATCTTCGTCCCGAACACCCAGGTCGGCGACGAGGTTGAGATCGTCATTAACTCAGTCAAGAGGAAGTTCGCTTTCGGAGAGGTTATTTGATTTCCTTTCCCTCTTACTTCTTATCAGATCGGTTTTTCCAATGCTTCAATACGTACACCTATGCCTCTTATCTTGGGATTGAGCGCATTCAATGCATTCAATTTTACTATCTAAGGGGTGAATATTAGACTAGAAATATAAATCGTAGATAAGTAATAATGTCACTAACAATTACGAGAATTTGTATAGGATGATGCCCACTATGTGGAGGAAACTCCTAGGCTTAATGTTGGGTTTTTGATCTTAGGTTCTATGGTAGGAGTAGCTAGTGCTGCCAAGCCAGAAACGAAGGCGAATGGCTCCGACCCATACTATCGATACGGCCACTTCGTAGGCAAAGTCGGCATTGCCTCTACGTATATACCAAGATTAGCGGTAATCAATCAAGATGACACGGCCACACTTCAACAGGCCTTTTTCCTCAGGGTGAAACTTGGGAATGGGTGGAAAAGCGGGTGGAACCATTATTACTATCCGGTGAGTAGTGGTCACTGGATTTCCGTGAAGGTCATTAAGCCATCGTCCGAGACTTATGTGGGGATAGTGTCGGGAAGAAATGGGATCTTTGTCGTGGATACAGGACAGGGGCACTCGAACTTAGAAGATAAGTACTTTGAGTTCTTTAAAAAGGCAGTGGACAAATTGGCTGAACTCTTGAAACTACCGGGGTTTGCGGATCTTGTATCAAGTCTGGGCAAGAGCGATAGAGATAGTTACACCATTCAGACTTCAGGAGATATCTTCTACCAGGACATCAGTAGAATAACCGTTAGATTCTACTGGGACTCCAGATTCAGAGGCACGGATTATTGCATGGGTGTGACGTGGATTATAACGAATCCCCGGGAAGGGGATTACAAATTTGAGGTTAGTGGCGGCGCGACGTTGTACGTTGCGGGATATTCTCACAACAGCATTCCGAGTTTCCCCGAGGCAAAAAGTGTTGGCCCCACTTCGGTTCTTGGAAAAACAACAAGAATCGCCCGTGTAACAGTGAAGACAAGGGTATACTATGCCGGTGGGGGATAACAATGAAAACAAAGGCTTTTCTCCTTCTTTTTCTGGTAGTTTTCGGGTTCTTTGCTTACTCAAAGTACGTTCAACACGAAAGAGCGATAAAGGAGGCAGAGCTCAATGAGACCATTAACCTGGTTCAAACGGATCTTGAGACGTTTAGACTGGAGTACAATGCCACCCATAAAGCCTATCTGAATCAGAAGGTGGATGACAAAGACGTTGAAAGTGCCATTGGACGAGTTCTGGAGCTCAGGGAGATGCTTCTCAAACTAAACGTCTCGGACGACGAAATAATGGACATCGACGTCTGCCTTAACGAGACCTATTCGTATCAACGCAGGGGTGAATTGTACGCTGCCCTAACAGAGGGTAGGAGTTGTGCAATACTTGCCGCCGACTACCTGGGCTCAACCCTTGCACTCGCAAACCGCACGGAGTTCCTTAGGTATGTCCGTGGGCAGTTTCGGAGTGTGGAAGCTTTAGGGAACGAAACGGCCGAAAAGTGGAAACAAACACTGCGGAGAGGGATTAACTTCACTGACTATCTCGTAACCGGCTTTGTGGTTGAAGACAACATAATCAAAGCGGAGATCTCTCTGAACCAGTCCCGTGACTTCCTGAAAAAGCTTGACGGGATACCAAACCCAACCACGTCTCAGGAGATTGAAAACGTGAGCATACTCGGAGGCTGGGTGACGGGTTACTTGGAATTTGCCAGGAGCTTTTTGATGGACTCAAGGGTGCTTATTGGCCATGTAACCCCAGGTACCTTCCGTCCAGAGGAACTGGGGGATAACGTGCGCGCGCTCGCGGATAATCTCTCGAGAGTCGATGTTCCGTGTGAATTCGAGGAGGTGATGTCCAGGATGGCGTGCAGCTGGAAGGAGTACCATAAAAAGCGGGGTCTTATGGGAGCCAAGAACGGCTACTATTCGGCGGCCACTTACCACCTTCTGTACGCAATCGCAATAAACGAGCATCTAGATGAATTTGAGGCCCTCAATTCGACTTTTGCTACCCTGAAAACTCCAAAGGAGAAAGTCAGGATGGTTCTTCGTCTGAGGCATGATGCCTTAGACTCCATCAACGATTGTTCCCGGGACCCTTTAACGTCCCTCTACATCCAGGATGCCAGGGGGTGGTACTTCAAGCACGGGGATGCGGTACTGGAAATGATGGTCAGAGTGCGCACAGATGACCCGACTACTCAGCCTATCTACAACTACGAGATGGCAAAAATCATCGCTAAAAAGATGTGCCCCTACGTTTCAAGGTTATATCAAACAAGTAAGCGATGAATTTTTAGTATTTTGTCCCAAACTTTTGGCGGTGGTTCCATGGACGAGGAGTCCGCGATTATCGGGGTCGTAGTTGTGTTCCTGGTTCTTCTCTCGCCGATACTGCTCTACTGGACTGTGGCTTTTCTCGACACCTCTGGCATCGACCGCCACCTGCCGGGCACGCTCTTCATAGCGGTTTCGGCCCTCGTCCCGGTTCTCATAGTTTCCCTCCATTCCTTCCTGGTTATGCGGCACTACAACAGGCCCCGCGACTGGATAAAGGAAAAACTAACGTTCATGGCTGTTTTTCTCTTCGTTGCTCTCTTCATGCTCCTCAGTATTATGGGTGCGGTTTAATCCCCATTTTTGAACCGCACCCTTTTTAAACCCCTTCCCAGAGCGCCCACCGATGGTTAGGGTTCACGTCGAGACCTACGGGTGCACGAGAAACAAGGCAGATGCCGAGATGATGGAGGGCCTTCTGGTTAGCGCGGGCTATGAGTTGGCGGAGACCCCTGAAACTGCCGACTACGTTGTGGTCAACACCTGCGCGGTCAAAGACCCAACCGAAAAGCACATGCGCGAGAGAATAAAGGAGCTCCTTGACGCCGGCAAGAGGGTAATCGTCACCGGCTGCCTCCCTCACGTCAACCCGGATGCCATAGATTCACGCGTTTCCGGAATACTCGGCGTTAAGAGCATAGATAGGATAGCCGAGGCGATAAGCGTAGCGGAGCGCGGTGAAAAGCTGGTGAGCGTCGAGGGCTGGCGTGAGAAGAGCATAGACAAGCTCGAGCTCCCGCGCCTCTGGAAGAGTGGTGTCGCCTTCGTCGTCCCGATAAGTGAGGGCTGTCTCAACGCCTGCACCTACTGTGCAACCCGCTTCGCCCGCGGGGTTCTCAAGAGCTACAAACCTGAGCTCGTCGTTAAGTGGGTTAAGGAGGCCCTCGCCAGGGGATACAAGGAGATACAGCTGTCGAGTGAGGACACCGGATGCTACGGCTTCGACATCGGGACGAACCTGGCGGAGCTCCTAGACGAGATAACGGCCATCGAGGGCGACTTCAGGGTTAGGGTTGGAATGATGAACCCGAACCACGTTCTCAAGTTCCTCGACGAGCTCGTTGATGCCTACACCGATGAGAAGGTCTACCGCTTCCTCCACCTGCCCGTCCAGAGCGGCGACGATGAGGTTCTGAGGCGGATGGGCAGAACGTACACTGCGGAACAGTTCGAGGAGATAGTTCGAACATTTCGTAAGAAGGTTCGTGATTTGAACCTCAATACGGACATTATAGTGGGCTTTCCCGGGGAGACTGATGAGGCTTTCGAGAACACCGTTGAGCTAATCAAGCGCGTCCGGCCGGACAAGATAAACGTTTCTCGCTACTCGCCGAGACCTGGCACGATCGCGGCGAAATGGAAGCAGCTTCCGGGATGGCGGGTCAAGGAACGCTCAAGGGCCCTTCACAGGCTTAGGCTCCAGATAGCCCACGAAATAAACAGGGCGTATCTTGGCAGGACGGTGGAGGTTCTCGTCCATGGGGCCGGGGAGAAGGGCGGCGTTGAGGCCAGGACTTTCAACTACAAGGACATAATCCTTGATTCTGGTGAGCCCGGCGAATTCCTGCAGGTTCGGGTTGAGTGGGCCGGTTCAACTTACCTGAAGGGCACTCCCCTCCGCTGAGGTACCTTTCTTGTGGAGTATTCAACGGTCGTTGGGAGATGCCTAACTGGACACTGGTTTTGTTGTAGAACTTACAACGTCAAAGGGTGAACCAATCCCGTTGGATTTAGAAAACTATTTATACTATCGTTCAATCATAAAGTATAGCTCTCCATCTTGGGGGTGAATCAGAATGAGGAGAAATAATAAGAAGAGGTTAATTCCACTGACACTCGCCCTTGTGCTGGCCATGGTTGGTGCGGCTCTGGCGGTTCCGACTATAAATGTGCACTTTCAGGAGCTTGACGCCGGAAATGGTGGCATGCCGCAGACTGTTCACCATGCCTACATCGACTGGACCCTTAGCAATGATGCCCAGTACGTCACATCTGCAACCATAACCCTCACCGACAACCAGGGCACCAAGGTTGGTACTGGGAGTGACACTGTTTACCTTATAATCGATGGCCAAAAGTACCTCGCCACGTACAGTGGGAGTACTGGGGTGTATACTGTGGACTTCACCAATAACGGCCTGAATAATGGGATATCCCTCGACAATAACAATCTAAATACAGTTACCGTCGTGTTCCAGGGCCAGACAGTTTCCCCGTGAAATCTGAATTGATCCCTGCCTTTTCTTATTCTTTGCTAGTCTCGCCCGCAAACAGCACCGGCAGGGTGGGGAAGTTCTCCAGTGGAAATGTTATGGGCCACCGTGTCGTTGAAACCAGCAACCGCTTCAGGGCAGGGAAATTTCCATCGGCTTCGGCCAGGCCAACGCAGACATTTTCGGCACCGTCAATCTTTTAGCCTACGTCGACTGGGTTTACTTTTTTCTTTTGAAAGCTCGCCCTTTAGGGCGGGGATGCAGTAATTGAGAAACCAGCCCAGAAACAGGAAAGCAAACCGTTTTAAGGCCTAAGAAGTATACCATAATTCAGAATGAAGCGAGCAGTAACGGTGAAGCTCCAGCCTTCAAAGGAGCAAGAGAAAACCCTCAAAAAGTTAGTCCTCATCAACTTCAAAGTCTGGAATAGGGTGAACTACCTGAGAAGACAAGAATTCTTTGAGGATAAACCAGTGGACTTCAACAAAACCGAGAAGGTTGTTTATGAGGAGTTCAAAAAGGAAATCGGTTCGGCAACGGTTCAGCAAATAGTGAGGAAGAACGCTGAAGCGTGGAGGAGTTTCTTCAGCCTCATAAGAGCCAAGAGGAATGGAGAACTGCCCGACTGGCTCAAGCCTAAACCTCCAAACTACATCAGGGAAAGAGGCTTAATCGTCCTAAGGAACGACCAATACAGAATTGAAAATAACAAATTAGTCCTAAAAGGCCTTGGGAAGTTTAAGGAGCTTGAAGTCCAGTTCAAGGGTAGAATACACCTGAAGGGCAAACAGGGACGCTTAGAAATAACTTATGACCCAATAAAGAGAAAATGGTATGCTCACGTTAGCTACACGGTGGGAGAGAAACTAATCAATGGTGAATGGGTTAAACTCCCAAGACAACTTTTGGGAGACCTCTCCGCTGGTATTGATTTAGGAGTGAACAACTTGATGGCCGTTTATGTCGGGAATGGAGAAAGTTTCTTGGTCAATGGGAGACCTTTGAAGTCAATAACCTTTTACTGGCGGAAGAGAATAGCCGATTATCAGTCAAAACTCAACAAGAGTGGAGCTAAAAAGAGTAGAAAACTCAAAAGAATGCATGAGAGGGTCAAGCTTCAGGCAAAGCACTACATTAACACGGCAGTAAGACAAACCGTTGAAGGACTTTATCATCTCGGCGTTTCAAGAATTGTTGTGGGTTATCCAAAGGGAATAGCAAGAAACTCTGATAAGGGCAGGAGACAGAATTTTATCCTCTCTCACGTTTGGCGGTTTAATTACGTTATTAAACACTTAAAAGAGGTCGCCGGGGAGTATGGTATTCTGGTTGTGGTGGTTGGTGAGGCTTTCACTTCCAAGGTTTGCCCCGTTTGCGGGAGGCCTCACGAGGGGGCTCGTTTTGTTCGTGGTCTTTATTCGTGTCCTGCAATGGGGCTTGTGTTTAACTCTGATTTAGTTGGAGCCTTCAATATTTTGAAGAAGGTGGTGAAAACGATAACCCCAAGCCTGTCGGGTTTAACGGCGGGTAGGGGTAATTGGGGGAAGACCCTCCCGGAGGGGTTCTCCGAACCCCCTTCAAAAGGGGTGATGAGGATTACCCCTCAAACCTCTCCGCCCTTAGCGGGGGGTTAATTCGTTGGAACCCTCGCCCTTCAGGGCGGGGAGGAGGTCAGGTAGTGAGGCACGCTAACTATATGGTTGAAATAGTGGGGATGAGTACCGAATGCGGCTTTAATTAGGCGGTGGTTTAATGGTGAAGCGTCGTATCGACGTCCTTTCAATCATCTCGTACCTCCTCCTGTTCTTCGTGGTCCTAGTCATGGCTCTCCACTTCGTCTTTGGCTTCCAGTACGTCGTTATCCTGACCGACTCGATGGAGCCTTACATCAATCCCAACGACCTCGTCATAACAATGCCATCTTCGCCAGATGGGCTCCACGTTGGGGACGTTATCCTCTACCGCGTGACCCTCGGCAACTCGACCTACATGATAACCCACCGCATCGTTGGCATGAAGGCCGATCCAGAAATGCGGATGTACTATATCACCAAAGGGGACAACAGGAACTACACAGACCCCTGGCGGGTCTATTACTCCCAAGTGGTTGGCAGGGTTGTTCTGGTGATTCCAAGAGTCGGTGTGGTCTGGTACTACACTCCGCTGATAGTTTTCGGGATTTTTCTGTTCATAATCGCCTCTCTTGCATACGACATGGCGTGGCTCCTGCTCGAGGAGGAACCCCTACGTCCAAAATCCAGAAAGGCAGACCTCGTCGCTCTGAGAAGGAAGAAAATAAAGGCCTACTATCACAGACGCCGCTAGGCCCACTCATCCTCAGGAATGGCCTCCTTCTTGGCGGGGATTATGCAGAGAAACTCCAGCGTTTCTCCGGTCGCCTTGTAGCCGTGGGTCTCGTTGGGCGGAACGTAGAGGAAGTCTCCCTCCCTGACGTGGAACTCTTCCTTTCCGTTCGTTATGATTCCCTCTCCCCTCACGATGAATATCTCGTGCTCCCAGTCGTGGTGGTGGAGCGGTATCTCCGCGCCCTTCTTGAGGACGAAGTAGCGCATCGCATAGTTCTTCGCTCCGAGCTTTGGAGAAACGAGCCACCTTATCGTCACTCCCTCAAAACCGGTGTCCTTCTCGGGGACCTCGGTGTAGTGTCCGACGAACATGGTATCACCGAAATACTTTCGGCCTGGGGCTATTTAAATCTGCCGAGTTCGTGATGCCAATCAAAAGTGCTTTAAGCTCCCGTTCCAATTTTCCGGAAGGTGAACGCAATGAAGAGAGCCGTTTTTGGAATTCTCCTGGTTTTCATCGTGCTGGCGTCGGGATGCATAAGCCAGAGTACTCCAACGGAGACTTCCACCACAGCTACCTCTCCCTCCGGTGGAATAGACTTCGGGAGCTACGAGAAGGGACAGGTTCTGGCCCAGTGGAGCAGCCTTGCCGACGCTTCCAAGGTTTACGTCAGCGAGGGCTACGAGGATCTCGCGAAGCACTACTTCCCGAACGCGCAGATACTCCCCGCGAGCCAGTACGAGGGTGGGGTTGCAGTGCTGTCCCCGGCGGATGCTAGAGAGCTCCTCAGAGGAAAACCGATACTAATAACGGTCAACGACTACTTTGGTTACATAGTCTACAAGTTCGGCGTCAAGTTCGTTGGAAAAGACAAGGGCGTTTTTGCGGCCTTCAATAAGGACGGAAAGGCGTATTTCGTCTTCACAGGCACCAGCAAGGCTGGCGCTGGCGCGGCCCTTGAGTACGCTATGAACCTCAGGAACGGGGCATCCCTTAGAACGGACGATGTTCTAAGGAGCGGCGAGTTTGAGGGAATTCTCCTCAAGGTCATAGGGGACAACAACTGGAACGGAATTCCAGACGACGGTGAACACTGGTACCTTAGCTCTTTCAGGAGCAGGGAGCCGTTCATATACTACTGGCGCATCGTTGACGGGGAGAACATCACCGTAAAGGGAGGCTTTATCAGGCTCGTCAACGGCTCCACGGTTTACATCCGTGCCCTCGGCTTCAACGTCAGCGTGGAGGTCAAGGACGGGACCGGCGCTGCACTTACCTACGTTATCGAGAACACCAACCCCTCGGTGCTGAACCTGCCCGAGGGAGCCGAGACCGGCGATACGTGGGTTAAGATAACAACCTCCGAGCCTTCCTTCAGTGTCGTTACAAAAGACATCGGAGACTACACGGTTTTTGCCTTCGGTGACCACAGGCCGGACGGCGGCACGGAGGTTCCGAAGGCTTTCCTGCAGCTGAGGGACAGGATGAACGAGAATAACGCCGTTTTCGTGATAGACGGTGGAGACCTAGTCTATTCGGGCAAGGTTGACGAATGGGGCGAGCTGATGAAGGAGTGGAAGTGGAGCAAGCCGATTTTCATAGCGGTCGGAAACCACGAGTATCGCGGGGAGGGCATAAACGTCTACCACCAGCTCTTCGGCCCAACGGACTATTCCTTCGTCCTCGGGGATTACTACTACATCTTCATGAACAATATCGAAAACGACTACGGGCTGAGCGACGAGCAGTGGAGCTGGCTTCAGAACGAGCTTGAGAGGGCTAAGGCCATGGGCAAGAGGCCCGTGATAGTGATGCACGCTCCCCTGGTGGATCCGAGGCCGAACGGCGACCACGGCATGAACCCCACCGACGGGAAGAAGTTGCTGGAACTGATGGGGGAGTACAACGCCTTTGGAATCTTCAGCCACATCCACATGTTCTGGAACGGAACCATCGAGGGAGTCCACTACATAGTAACCGGCGCGGGAGGCGCTCCTCTCTACGCAAAGCCGGACGAGGGGGGCTTTTATCACTACGTCAAGCTTGGAATGATGACCGATGGCAGCATAAGTATCGAACCTATCAAGGTTGAGTCCTAACCTTTCTCTTTATTCTATTTAGGCCTATATAGTTCATGGTAGCTAGCTATATTCTACTGCGACAAGGTATTTATATGCCGCCCTCGAGTCCCTCCCGGTGGTGAGTGTGGACGTATGGTTGCTGATAACCGTGGTGCTAGGATTTTCGATGGCCTGGGCGATAGGTGCCAACGACGCCGCAAACTCCATGAGCACTGCCGTCGGCGCCAAGGCGATAACCCCAAAGCAGGCGGTTATAATAGCTGGCCTCCTTGAGTTCACAGGCGCGTACTTCTTCGGAAAGAGCGTCACCGAAACGATAAGGAAGGGCATCCTCGACCCGACGATGATAACCGACCCGATGGTCCTCGTGTATGGCTCCGTTGCGGCCCTTCTCGCGGCCACGATATGGCTAATAGTGGCCACCAAGTTCGGCCTGCCGGTCTCGACCACCCACTCCATCATAGGAGGTATAGCGGGCTACGGAATAGTCTACGCCGGCACCGCGATAGTCAACTGGGGCAAGATGGGTCAGGTCGTTCTCAGCTGGATTCTCTCACCCATAGTCGGCGCCATAATGGCCTACTTCATCTTCAAGGCCTTCACCAAGAGCATCTTCGAGAGAAAGGACCCCGTCAGGAGCGCCAGGATATGGTCCCCGTTCTGGATTGGGCTGGCGTTCGTCGTCATTGGAACCATGTTCTACATCAAGGTTCTCCACGGGAAGGACCTCAAGACGGGAGTTTTAATGTACGGCGTCCCGCTGGGCATAGTCGTGTTCGTGGTAACGTACCTCCTGATAAAGCTCCGCTTCCCGAGCAGCGACCCCTTCATCGGCGTTGAAGCGATATTCCGGAAGGCGCAGGTCTTAACCTCCGGCTACGTGGCTTTGGCCCACGGCGCCAACGACGTCGCCAACGCGATAGGTCCGGTCGCGGCCGTCTACGCGGTAGCCACGATGGGTCTCGGCGGCATGCAGGTTCCCGTCCCTAAGTGGATACTCGCGATGGGCGGTCTCGGAATAGCAATTGGTGTCGCCACCTACGGTTACAGGGTCATGGAAACGGTCGGCAAGAAGATAACCGAGCTCACCAACACCCGCGGCTTCACCATTGACTTTTCAGCGGCAACCGTTGTTCTCGCTGCCAGCTGGCTTGGACTGCCCATCTCGACGACCCACACGGTGGTCGGCGCGGTCATAGGAATAGGCCTCGCGAGGGGAGTAAAGGCAATAAACAAGGACATCGTTAGGGATATAATAATCTCCTGGTTTGTTACCGTTCCGGTCGCGGGTCTGATAAGCGCGGCCATATTCAAGCTCCTGATGATCGTGGGGTGATATCATGCAGGTGTGGACGAAGCTCTTCGCGAAGAGCCCCTTCAAGCCCCTCATAAAGCACGCAGATGTCGTGCTCAACACCGTTGAAACGCTCGAGAAGGCGCTTCAGGCATGGTATGCGTGCGACTACGAGGGTATGAGAGAGTTTGCCATCGAGGTTGACCACCTTGAGGACGTTGCGGACAGGATAAAGGAGGAGATAAGGGATTCCCTCAGCTCGAAGCTCATGATGGCAGTCGCTAGGGAGGACGTCATAATCTACCTCCACATGCAGGACAAGGTGGCGGATGCCGCTGAAGACACTGCGAAGTGGCTGCTCGTCAAGAAGCCCGACTGCGTCCCGACGGAGGCCAAGGATATAATTCTCGAGATGGGTATGGAGAGCATCAAGGCTGCAAAGCTAGTCCACGAGGCCATAGTCCAGATGGACCGCGTTATAGAGAGCGGTTTCACCGAGGGCGAGATAGAGCGGGAGTACGAGATAATCAGGCAGATAGAGAGCGTTGAGAACAAGATAGACGGCCTCGATACGAAGCTCATGCAGCTCGTCTTCGAGAACGCCGACTCGATGAGCTGGGGCGACGGCTTCTACATCCTCAACATCGCCAGAACGCTCAGCAACATCTCGGACAAGGCCAAAGACGCCGCCGAGAGGATAAGGCTCATGATGAACAAGTGAGCCGATATTCTTTTAAACCTCCCTTCTAACTTTTTTCGGTGGGAATGAAGGACGGTGTTAGAATAGTCCGTGAGTTCTTCAACATTCAGAGGGAGGTCTTTTTCAGCTACCGCTGGGACGTGCTCAGCTACCTGATAGGCCTTCTAATCCAGGTTGCGGTGATGGGGATATTCGCCAGCCTGGTGACGATAGACGCCAACATCGAGCAGTACGGAACCGACTCCTTCCTCCAGTTCTTTCTGATAGGCTTCATCGTGCACAACATAATATTCCTTCCGCGGGGCAGCCTTTCCAAGCTCCTGATTGGGCGGAGCTTCCCGATGCTCTACGCCTCCCCTGCCGGAATGGTGGCGATCTTCGTGGGAATAAACGCCTGGAACGTCGTCTGGAGCCTCATGATAATGGGCCTGATAACCGTGATCTTCGTTCTCTTCTACGGCCTGGTCATACACATCAACCTCGGTGCCCTGCTCGTTATCCTCGCGGGCTTCACCCTCACCTTCGCCCTTGAACTTTTTTCAGCAGGCTTTCGGGCCGCTACCAAAGCCAGGCAGGACCCGATAAACTGGTTCCTCAACCTCACCTCCCAGCTCGTGAGCGGTCTCTACTTCCCGCCCGACGCGCTCCCCTGGTGGCTCCAGCCTATTTCCAAGATACACCCCGAGAGGTACATTCTTGAGATGGCCAGGCTGACGATGGGCGGGGGCTATTCAGTGTCCCAGATCTGGCCCAGCTTCGTGAACCTTGCCCTGACCACGGGTGTCATGCTCCTGGTTGGAATCGCGATGTTCCGCTGGGGCGTTGGAAAGGCGATGCAGCTGGGCACCCTCGGGCACGTGTGAGGTGGTCAGATGATAGAAGCCGAGCATCTCACCAAGTACTATCCACCCCCTTTCAGGGGCTTCTTCGATCTGGGTAGCCTTCGTGATTTTCTCGGAAAGCCCAGGGAAGAGATTCCAGCCCTCATAGACCTGAGCTTCCGGGTGAGGGAGGGGGAGATATTCGGCCTCCTCGGCCCCAACGGCGCGGGGAAGACAACCCTCTGTAAAATCGCCAACGGCCTCCTCGAGCCGAGTTCTGGAAAACTGCTCATCGACGGCCACGACAGCTTTGAGGAGCACGGCAAAGTGGCGGGCAAGATGTTCACGGTTTTCACCGGCGAGAGGGACATGTGGGGCATATTCCAGTGGCGTCTGAGCGTTCAACGAAACCTCCAGTTCATCGCGAGGCTGTGGAAGGTCCCGGAGGGTGAGATAGGGGAGCGCATAGAGTACGCGCTCAAGCTGCTGAACCTGTGGGAGAAGAGGGACGAGTGGTACCAGAAGCTCTCGGCCGGAATGAAGCAGAAGGTTTACATCGCCTCCGCCCTGGTGGTACAGCCCAGATACCTCATACTCGACGAGCCGACGGTTTTTCTCGATGTGATAACCAAGAGCGAGATACATGACGCAATAATGGCCCTCGTCCGTGACTTTGGGACAACGGTTATCCTCACCACCCACGACCTTCAGGAGGCGGAGAAGCTGAGCGACAGGGTTCTGCTCTTCAACAAGAGGCCTATTCTGGAGGGAAAGCCCGAGGAGATAAGCAGGAAGCTCGGGGTTCCGGTTGATAAAAAGGTCAGCGCGATTGTTAGGGGGAGAGTCGAATGCGACGGGTGGCATATGGCTCGGTGTCTTATCAAAGGGGACTACACTCATGTCACGGCTTACCTCAAACTCAACGAGGTTGATGAGTTCGTGAGGTTTCTCTCCTCAAGGGGTGCTCTCCAGATTGGGGTTGAGGAACTATCACTTGAGGACGTGTTTTTGCTTATTTTTGGTCATTTTGATGGGGTAGAAAAATTTTAATACTCTATCATTTTTTAAATGAATAGAAAATCTTATAAACATTAACCACAGTTTTTTTTTCGGAGGTGTTAAAGTACAATGTCTGGTAACGTGAGACCGGAATTGCACATCTTCCACGTTGGTGGCAAGTATTTTGTTCTGCATTCACCTACAGGAACGCTATTTGAGGTTGATAAGAAAACCTACGACTTCTGCAGGCTTGTGGTAGAATCCGGTTGGGATGACGCCAGAGAGCATTTTGTAAGAAAGTACTCCGAATCCGACTGGGATTATTTGATAGCTGAAATTAAATCCGATGAAGATCTCCGTCACGTATTCTTTGAAGCTAAACCTTCAATAAAGCCTTACCTGGGCCTTATGAGATCCAAGATCTCTTCCCTCTCCCTTAACGTCATGGAAGACTGCAACTTTGCTTGTGTTTACTGTTATGGTGATGGCGGTACTTACCACACTCCCAACACCAGAATGAGCCCGGAAGTTGGTAAAAAGGCTATTGATTTGCTAATGAGAGAGGGAAAGAAGGTCGTTAATGTTCAGTTTTTCGGTGGCGAACCTTTGTTGAACTTTCCGCTGATTCGGGAGCTGGTTCACTATGCAAAAGAGAGAGCTAAGGAACACGATAAAGTTGTTACTTTCAGCATAACCACCAACGGCTACCTTATCACGGACAAGGTCATTGACTTTTTCCTCGAGAACAACTTCACGGTGACTCTAAGCTTTGATGGTCCTAAAGACATTCAAAATCATAACAGGCCCCTGCGCGGCGGGTATCCGACCTTTGACGTTGTCGCGAGGAATGCAAAGAAGATGCTTGAGCGCGGCGTTAAGGTTAGCGTCCGCGCGACTATTCTGCCCGAACAGATCGGCAGGTACTATGAGATTTACCGGTTCTTCGTTGATTTTGGGTTTAGGAACGTTCATCTTGAGCCTGCGACTACCAATACTCCACTAACCAATGAACATGCTAAACTCGTTGAATCTGCCCTGGAAAAGATAGCGAAGGACGAGCTTGAACACTACAAAGAGAAGGGAATCGTTTACACGAAGCTCCGTGAGATGGTTCACATGATCTACTCCGGCACCTACCGCCATTATCCATGCGGCGTTGCCAGGAGCTACTTTGGGGTTTCGGCGGACGGTAAGATGTATCCCTGCCACAGATTCGTCGGGATGGAAGAATTTGTGGTTGGTCGTGTTGATGATTTCAAGTGGGAGAACGAGTTCATTCAGAATATTCTGCACCATACTGTGGACAAGCGACCGAAGTGTTCGAGCTGTCCTATTAGAGCCTACTGCGGCGGTGGCTGTATATACAACAACCACTACTACAACGGCGACGTATTTCTTCCCGACGAGTTCCACTGCTCTTACATGTTTGCTCTCGTGAAGTGGGGTTCCTGGCTCTACTCGAATCTTGACGAGGATTGGTTGAATAAGGTCTTCTCACGCTCACCCCAGAGAGGGGTGAGGGGTGAGGACTCCAATGAGGCCAAAACACAAAAACCAAAGGAGGTGATAGCAGGTGTTTAAGAAGCTGAACGCCGGCGATAACCCGGTGGAGCCGGAATTTTGTCTTGACCTCTGCTGGGACTGGAACATCTGTGGGTTGGATATCTGTGGGGTGGACAATTCCTGCGGCATTGACCTGTGAGGGTGAAAGCAATGTTCAGGAAACTAAACCGTCAGGGAGGCAACGGTCAGGAACCAGCATTTTGTGCAATAGTGCTTGATATACCCTGTGGAGGTCTTGATCTCTGTGGACTTGATGGCTGTGTCTTTGACCTCTGTGGAATAGACGCATGTTTGCTAGATAATATTTGACACTTTTTATTTTTAACTTTGAAGGGGGTGAGCTTATGAAACAATCAGCAACGAAATTTCCGGCAATACTGACGGTACTGTTGTTTGGTGTTGTGATGCTGGGATGCATAGGGACTCAGAATTTTGTGTACTCAAAAGGCAAAGTAATTGGCCCGGGTTCCAAGCTAGTTTACCCCTTCGATGGACCGACATCTTTGGAACTAAAGGTCTCTGGGAACGCACCGTTCACCCTGCTCATAATCTCTTCGGACGGCTCAAAGGAGCTCTTCAAGCAAGCGAACGTCACCGATGTCGAGACAATGGTAAAGCTTCCAGAGGGTTCTTGGAAGGTCATCATCAGAAACGAGGGTGATAGCTCCATAAGCCTCGACATAAGCCTCAGAGGGAAGTGATTAAACAAAGTAGTTGATTCAAGCTCGTAGATGTGTTTAGATAAGGTCTTTTCACGCTCACCTAAGATAGGGGTGAGGGCTGAGGACTCCAATGAGGCCAAAACACAAAAACCAATGGAGGTGATAGGGAGTGTTTAAGAAGCTGAATAAAAGAGCTAATCCAGTTGAACCAATGTGTGTATTTTTTGACAATTGTGGCTTCGACATTTGCAATGTGGAGTGTGCCTTTGGAGAAACTTGTGCACCAGACCAAGGATGTCGGGTAGATTGGGGCGGAGACCCTGACTGTCAGGTAATTGATATCTAACTAAGTTAGTCTCTTTTTAACTTTTTAATCTCAAGCTTCAAATATCGACGGGGTGTAATACCAATGCCAGAAATAAGCGGCAAGGATGTGGGCTTATACAAAATGGTGCTTTTCCTCCTCTCCCTCTTCCCGGCCATAGCGGTCGAGATAGACGTTTCCAGGTTCACTACCCACTATCCCAATATATCTCCTGAAGGGCTTGGCTACCTGATAACAGCAGACCTGCTCGCCAAGTGGCTCCCCGGCTTTCTCAAGTTCCTCCTGGTTCCCCTCATCTTAATCCTGCTCCTCTCGCGCTTCGGCTCGGACTTCGAGCGGGGCAACGTCACGCTCCTCCTCTCAAAGCCCCTCACGAGGAGGCGCTATTTCCTAAGCTGGGTACTTGAGGGCTTAAAGCTTGCCCTAATTTCCACCCTAGGGATTGCACTCTCGGGAGCGCTCGCGATGCTGGCTCACGGTTTCGAAGTTAGAGACTACCTCATAGGCTCACTTGCCCTCTCGCTCTCGCTGGTTGGTGTAATCGGAGTCGCCCTGCTCCTCCTTCCCTTCGCCACCTCCCGCGACTCTGGGGTCTTCCTCGGGCTTGGGGCGTTCGTTGTTCTCCTTCTCCTCGGAAAATCCGATTATTCGTTCATTCCGACGGTTTACCTTGAAAGAGCTCTTTCCATCGGGGAGAGCCTCTCGGTCTCTTATCGCGCCGTGGGGGAGCTCCTGGCTCTGTGCGTTGCACTCTCGCTCGTTGGGATGGAAGCCTTCCGGAGGAGGGAGCTGAGGGGCCCTGAGTCATTCTCGGTCCCCGGCTTTTCCTTCTCCCCCCGCGGGCTTTACGGCGTTTTCCTCGGGCTGAGCCTTCAGAGCAGGCGCTTCATTGCTTTCCTCGCCCTGGCCGTCCTGACGGCCTTCCTTAACATGGGCATGCTTGGGGATTATCACTCCAACTTCGGTGTTCCCGGTGTTTTAAATGCCTTAATCTCGGCCTTGAATGGCGTGTTCCTGCCCTTCGTAGTCCTCCCTCTTGGGGCAGTCTCGATAAGCTCGGCCGTTGAGAAAGGTACCGTGAGGGTTTTGCTGAGCAAACCCCTGAAAAGGAGGAACTTCTTCCTCGGGACGCTCCTGAGTGACCTCTTTGCGGTCTTCATTGGAACTACTTTCTACGTGGCCCTTATCGTTGCCTACGCCCTGCACCTCGGCTCTCCTTCAGGTAGAACCCTCGAACTCGGCCTTGCCTTTGGTTCCCTCCTTTTCCTCTCGCTCGTCCAGTATTTGGCCCTCAGCTACCTTCTGTCGGTTTTCATGAGGGGCAGGAAGGCACTTTTCCTCTCGCTGGTTCTGGCCTTCCTGCTGGCCTTTGCCGTTCCCATCTCCGTTACCGTGGCATCAACTTCGGCTGAGGATTCCTTCCTTGATGCCCTATCTAAGAACTCCCTTCCCGTGCCGAGTCCTAACCTGCACTACACCGTGCTTGAGAGGGCGGTCTCTCCGAAGAGGGGCCTTCCGCCAAAGTCCCTTGCTGAGATTCTCAACTATCCCGGCAACCTGGCGATGCTGGTCATACCTACGGTGGTTTATCTTGCAATCGCGTGGCTCACCTTCAGGAAAGCCGACCTGAGGTGATAAAATGTGGGGGTTTGAGCTGGAGTTGAAGAAAAGCCTCAGAACGAAGAAGTTCTGGTTGATATTAGTTTTGATTTTGCTGATATATGCCATGGCCTTTAGAGAAGTAAAGGACAACCTCGAAGGGGCAACAAATCCGCAGGAACTCCTTATCACGAGCGTCGTGGGTTACATAGCGGTCAGCGCGTTCCTCTTCATCGGCGTCTACGCCCTCATGGCCGGGGCGACTTCGGTGAACTCGGACCTTGAAGACGGGACGGTGAGGGTAGTTCTCAGCAAGCCACTTGGAAGGGTTTCATACCTGCTCGGCAAGTTCCTCGGCCAGGCCCTCAGCGTAGTCGTCGCCATGGCCTTCGCCACCCTCCTCTCCTTCGCGATAACGAAGTACTACGGCCTCTCCCTCACCGCCTCCCTCGTCGGTGACCTGGTTCTCTCGAACCTGTTAATCCTGTTCACCATGCTCCAGCTCCTCGCCCTTGGCCTTTTGATTTCCACCTTCGTGCGCTCCCCCAACACTGCCCTGGGACTGGCCCTGGTCCTGTTCTTCGTTACCGGCCTCGTCATGCCCCAGGTGGTGGACGGCTTTGCGGAGGACAAAGCCAAGGAAGAGTTCGGGATTAAGGGCTGGGATGACTTTGATAAGCTTTCGAAAGACGAGTTGAGGGCCTATCACGAGCGCCTGAAGGAGCTTTACAGGGAGTACCACCTGAGGTACCTCTTCTACGCCCCCCAGGTGCTCATGCTCGACATATTCACTGACATAGACAGAACCACTTTCAACGATGACGGCACGTACACCGTCGAGTACCGCGGGGTTAAGCGAGTCATGGCCAACAATCCCGCCCAGACTGCCCTGATAGTTGGACTTATTCCGGTTTACCTTGGAGTGGCCCTCTTTAGGTTCAGGAGGATGGATTTGAGGTGATGATCATGCTTAGGGTTGAGAACCTTGTTAAGGTTTATAAGGACGTTAGGGCTTTGGACGGTCTTAACCTTGAGGTTAAGCCCGGTCAGGTTTACGGCTTCCTTGGACCCAACGGTGCTGGTAAGAGCACGACGATCCTCAGCACCCTCGGCCTCATCTTCCCTCAGGAAGGGAGGATTAAATTGTTTGGTGAGGAAGTCTTCAGGGACGGGAAGTTTGATGAGGGTAAGCTCGTCAAGGCTAAAGCCAGAATCGGTTACATGCCCGAGCATGCCACGCTCTGGGATTTTCTGACTCCCGAGCAGACTCTTGAGGTTATCGCTGACGCCTTCGGGATTCCGAGGGCTGAGAAAGAGAGGCGGATTAGCGAACTCCTTGACTTGGTTGGTTTGAAGGAAGCCAGGAGGAGAAAGGTTGGCAAGTTCTCCAAAGGAATGCGTCAGAGGCTTCTCCTTGCCCAGGCGCTCATCAACGACCCGGAGCTTTTGATTCTTGATGAGCCGATGACTGGGTTGGATCCAAAGGGCATAGCAGAGTTCAAGGAGATTATCAGGGAGCAGAGGAAGGCTGGAAAGACGGTGTTCTTCTCAAGCCACATCCTCGCGCACGTGGAAGAGGTTTGCGACACCGTTGGCGTAATAGTCAAGGGCAAACTCCGCTTGGAGGATAGCATCGAGAACATCAAGCGGGAGTTCCTGAGGAAGGCGGGCTACACGATAGTCATTGAAACGAACAGGCCGGTGGACTGGAGTTCAGCGGAATTGAGCGTGACCCCGCTCGGTGAGAACAAGTACCGCGTTGTTGCTTCGAGGGACGTTAGGGAGGAGTTGCATGATTTTGTGGCTTCGCAGGGGGCGAAGATTCTGACGATGCAGGTGAAAGAACCCAGCCTGGAGGAAATATTCCTCAAACTCGTCGGGTAGCCTTTGTTTCAATTTTTCGCGAGGTGATCCCATGGGCCGAGCTATCTTCCGCGCCCTCCTCAATTACCTCCTCCTCATTCTCCTAGTGGCGCTCATCTCCGGCATCGGGATAAAGGATTACCAGTTCTACCGGGCGGACATGGACTTCAGCCTGCTGCCCCCTGCGGAGCGGGCGGTTATAGAGGCCAACGCAAGTGCCATGGGAATGGATCCCTACGACTACTACATGCGTTTCGTGGCCCCAAAGGACTATCCAACCCTCGCGATGAATCTCCTCCATGCGGGGCTCTACACGCTTCACCACGCCCTCTTCGACCCGGACTACGACTACCCGGTACCCAGGAGGCTCATGGTGGCCAGAACGCTGGCGCTGATTCTCCTGGCGGAGGTTGCGATAGTCCTCATCGGCTTCCCGCTGGCGAAGCTCGCCCTCAGGAAAAGGCGCCTCCGCTCTACCGTCCGCTTTCTCGCCAGGGTCTTCAACGGCCTCCCCGTCTGGGCGGTGGCGGCGCTCTTCTCGCTCCTCATCATAATGAGCACGCTCCCCAACTACCTGATAAACGGCCTCGGCACATCGATCTCCCTCACCAGGAACCTCGCCTACATGGCCTTCCCGTTGATTTCCATAGTTCTCGTCGCCCTCTGGGAGTTCGTCGAGGCCCTGGTAATACTCCTCAGGGATGAGTTCGGGAAGGAGTACGTGCGCGCCAAGAGGGCGATGGGACTGCCGGAGCGCAGGGTCGAGAGGCATGTCCTCCGCGCGGTCATGCCGTCCTTCCTCGGCTTCCTCTTCCAGCACTTCGTCGAGGTCTCGACGCTCGCCCTCGTGGTCGATGCCTTCTTCGGCCTCTTCGGCCTCGGCAAGATGCTCCAGTGGGGCTTCCGCATATCCGGCGACCTCTACACCCTCGATCCGGACGTCTTCTTCTACCCCCTGGCGGTCTTTATGGTGGTGAACTTCTTCATCCTCCTCGCTGTTACGGTTCTGTCGGAACTTCTAGCTCCCGGAGGTGGCGGCGTTGAGGCTTGACCGGAAGGAAAAAGCCGGAATCGCGCTGATACTGCTGGTGATGCTCCTCGCGGTCCTTCCCGTCGGTGTAATAGTGCCCGCTGAAAAGGCCGCCAGCTGGAACTACCTGCCATACTGGAACGACTACCCCCGGAACGCCAGGCCTATCTGGCTCTCTTCGGGCTTCAGAACCCTTGAATCGGCTGGAACGAATTTTTCAATGACCTTCGCGGTTGATGGCATCGTTCCGGGAAACGTGATGATCGAGGGTAACTCGACGGTTAGGCTCGTGATTCACCGCCCCGACGGCCTTTCCGTGGTTCTCGGTCCGGTGAAGGTGGACGAGAGGACGAGCATCAACTCCAACCCCACCCTCGCGACGGGGGCTTACGATTTTGCCGAGTCCCTCGGCTACGGCCCGGAGAGCAGGCCCCTCTTCACGCCCACCCAGCTTCTCTTCATGGGGTACGGCGGCGAGGTTCTGGAGGGAAGGTACACCCTTGAGGTCGAATCCTCCTCCCCCGTTGCCGTCACGGTCTTTGGCGATTCCTACGGTCTCCTTGGCACCGACTCCTACGGCCGCGACCTCTGGGTGGGTTTCGTCCTGGCCGGTAGAAGCACGTTACTCGTGTCGCTTGAGGTCTCCCTCCTTGTGATTATCATCGGCCTGCTCCTCGGTCTCTTCGCCGGCTACTATCGGAGCCGGCTGGCGATTCTTCTCGAGAGCCTGCTGAACTCCCTGGGGGCGCTCCCCGTCCTTCCCCTCGCGATGCTGATGATATTCTCATTCTCAACGACGGGCATAGCGATGACCAGGGAAATAAAAACGGAAACCCTGTCGCTGATACTTGCCCTCCTGCTCGCGGGCAAGTTCGGGAGTGCCGTGAGGGGCTTCGTCGTTCAGGAGAAGGTCAAGGAGCACGTTGCCGCGGCGAGGGCCCTGGGGGCCGGTGATCTCCACATCCTCAGGAGGCACATCCTAAAGCCGGTGATTCCCTACGCCCTGAGCCACTTCAGCCTCCTGTTCCCCAAAGTGGTCGCGCTCGTGGCGATACTCGGGTTTTTCAACATGATTCCAAGCGACAACTGGGGTTCGTTCATACTGGAGGGCCTCAACCAGAATGCCCTCTACGCGGGCAGATGGTGGTGGTTTTTAGCTCCTGTCGTCACGATGGTGCTTCTGAGCGTGGGCTTTGCCCTGCTCTGGGAGGATGAGACTTCAGAGGGGGTGCTGGCATAATGGAGAACGGAAGAACGAAGAACGAGAGGATCAGATGGCTATCATCGTCGAGGTCATCTGGATCTCGGTCATTTTCCTTATCTTCTCGGTTATGAACTGGTCAAGGTCCTTGAGCGTGTCGGTTTCGACCTTTACGACAAGGTCGTATTCGCCGTAGACCACGTAAGCCTCCTTAACCTCTGGCATGGCCAGAAGCTTCTCCATAACTTCCCTTTCCTTTCCAGCGGCCGTAACCATCAAAATAAAAGCCGTCACCATGGCTATCACCAAAAGTATTTTATCTTCGGAGTATTTAAGCTTATCGAGGCATATGTTCGACCACTTGATAAGCGAAGCTCAATTGGGGCGGTTTTACTCCCGCCTGAAATCGCTTGGATTCGAGAAAATTCGACCCTACGCCAAGGGAACCACGAGTCTCATCTTCTGCGCCCGGTTGGATGAAAAAAACGTCATAATAAAGCTCCAGCGGCCGGACTCCCCGAGGCAGAACTTCGCCAGGGAGGCCGAAATTATCCGCGCGGTGGAGCCATTCGGAATAACCCCCCCGCTCGTGGCTTACGGCGTCTTTGAGGGCCTTGAGTATCTTGTTCGGGAGTTCGCAGAGGGAGAGATAATCTTCCACGCGGACCTCGAAAAGCGACACATCTTTGAGATAGTTGAGAAAACTGCCCTGCTCGACAGGCTCGGTCTCGACCACGGCCAAATTCAGGGGGGAAAGCACGTAATAGTCGGCGAGAGGGTCTGGCTGATAGATTTCGAAAAGTCCGGCTGGAGGAAGCCGAAGAACCTTACCTCCGCGATGGCAATGGTGTTCCTGAACGACAACCACATCTCGCGCCGGGTTCGGAAGAAATTCGGGGTGGACCGGGCATTCCTGGGGGAGATGAGGGAGGAGGTACGAAACTATAAGAGAACCGGAAAGCTCTCAGGTCTTCTGGACCTTCTTTCTAGACTTTAGCCTGTCTGCGTAGAGGGCCAGGAGAGGTATCGCCACCGCCATCGCTATCAGGCCCATCCTTGGATCCCAGAAGTAGTCGAAGACCAGTATTACGGCTACGGCTATCGCCATCATCAGGAAGAGGTCCCTGTCGAAGAGCCTGGACTTTGCCAGGATGTTCTGCTGCCGGGTGACGTACGCGAGGTAGAGGGGTATCCCGACGGCGGCTATTGTCACCCCTGCGTAGGTTCTGAATGCCACGGAGATGAATATTCCCAGACCGAGTATGATTCCAACCCCTTGCTCCTCCCTCATGCTTCCACCTGACCCCCCGCTATCGGTGATGACCTTTTAAACCTTCTCGCGTTTGTTACTGCGCACGATAGTTAAGTTTATATACTTTGGTGTCCATGATAGGCCGGTGATAGCGTTATGAGCAACATCGAATGGGATGAGAAGACCTTTTCTAGGTTTGCGTACCTGGGTGACCCGAGGGTGCGGGGGAGCTCCGTCGCCTACGTTCTCACCAAGGCCAACCTACAGGACAACAAATACGAGAGCACGGTGGTCGTTGAGGATCTTGAGACAGGGGCGAGGCGCTTCATCGAGAACGCCTCCATGCCGAGGATCTCGCCGGATGGAAAGAAACTCGCTTTCACGCGTCCCAACGGGGAGAAGAAGGCAACGGAGATATGGGTGGCAGACGTTCAGACTCTGAGTGCCAAGAGGGTTTTAACCATCAAGAACGTCCGCTCTGTGGAGTGGAACGACGACTCCAGAAGGCTCCTTGTTGTGGGCTTCAAGCGCCGCGACGATGAGGATTTCGTCTTCGACGACGATGTTCCGGTCTGGTTCGACAGCATGGGGTTCTTCGACGGTGAGAAGACTACCTTCTGGATTCTCGATACGGAAAGCGAGGAGATACTCGAGCAGTTCGAGAAGCCGCGGTTTTCGAGCGGAATCTGGCACGGCGATTCCATAGTCGTCAACGTCCCGCACAGAATTGGTAGCAAGCCTGCCCTCTCAAAGTTCTATGACATCTATCTCTGGAGGGACGGTGAAGAGGAGAAGCTTTTTGAGCGCGTTTCTTTTGAGGCGGTGGATTCCAACGGGACGGTCCTTCTCCTTAGGGGTAAGAGGGAGTCGAGATACCTCAGTGAGCACGGGTGGCTCTACCTCTGGGACGGAGAGCTCAAACCGGTCTACGAGGGCCCGCTGGACGTCTACGACGCCAAGCTGGACGGGGGGAAGGTCTACTTCCTGACCCCCGATGCCGGCAGGGTGAACCTCTGGCTCTGGGACGGGAAGGCCGAGAGAATCGTTGCCGGTGACCACTGGGTCTACGGCTTCGACGTCCACGATGGGAGGGCGGTTCTGCTTATAGCGACCGCCACCCGCGTTCCCGAGCTCTACCTCTACGACGGCGAGCTGATGCAGCTCACCGACTACAACGGCCCGATATTCGACCGGCTCAAGACCTTCGAACCGAGGCACTTCCGCTTCAAGAGCAAAGACCTTGAAATAGACGGCTGGTATCTTACGCCCGAGCTCAAGGAGGACGAAAAAGCTCCGGTTATAGTCTTCGTTCACGGCGGGCCCAAGGGCATGTATGGGCACAGGTTTGTTTACGAGATGCAGCTCATGGCGAGCAGGGGGTATTACATAGTCTTCGTGAACCCGCGCGGCAGCAACGGCTACGACGAGGACTTCGCGCTCCGCGTTCTGGAGAGAACCGGTCTGGAGGATTTCGAGGACATA
This sequence comes from Thermococcus celericrescens, assembly GCF_001484195.1. Lineage (NCBI taxonomy): Archaea > Methanobacteriati > Methanobacteriota > Thermococci > Thermococcales > Thermococcaceae > Thermococcus > Thermococcus celericrescens. The sequence continues at coordinate 923 of NZ_LLYW01000025.1, read as the reverse complement.
ATGGCCGGAATAGAGGAGTTCTTCAGGCTCGAACCCCAGGCGGACAGGGATAGGGTTGGCATAACGGGCATAAGCTACGGCGGCTTTATGACCAACTGGGCGCTGACTCAGAGCGACCTCTTCAAGGCCGGCATCAGCGAGAACGGCATAAGCTACTGGCTGACTAGCTATGCATTCTCCGACATTGGGCTCTGGTACGACCTTGAGGTTATAGGCCCGAACCCGCTCAAAAACGAGAACTACCGCAAGCTGAGTCCGCTCTTCCACGCGGAGAACGTCAAGGCGCCGATACTCCTCATCCACTCGCTGGAGGACTACCGCTGTCCCCTCGACCAGAGCCTGATGTTCTACAACGTGCTCAAGGACATGGGCAAGGAGGCCTACATAGCGGTCTTCAAGAAAGGCCCTCACGGCCACAGCGTCCGCGGAAGTCCAAAGCACAGGGCCAAGCGCTACAAGCTCTTCATCGAGTTCTTTGAGAGGAAGCTGAGGAAGTACGAGGAAGGGTTTGATGTTGAGAAGATACTCAAGGAGGGCTAAGGCCTCTTTCTTTGAGCTTTTCTTTCAGCCTCTTTTCGCTCCCCCTGAAGTAGAAGAGGCACCACCCGTTCCGGCAGAACAGCTTCAGCTCGCCTCTGAGGTCGTTGATGTCCCCCTTTCCCCTCATGACCCCCACGAAACAGCCCCTGCCCCTCCAGGTTTTTGGCTCTTCCGGCATCCACATCTTCCGCGAGAGGGCTTCCCTCAGGGCCCAGAACTCGAAGGCGCAGCTGACGGTTCCGAAGCGGTGGTTGTGTTCTATGAGCTTCACCAGGAACCTGAGGTAGTCCCCGTCCCTGGGCAGGTGGTCCGGGTCGGGGAGGCTCCGGAGGATCTCTGGCGGCACGGGCTTTTCGTCCGCGTAGAGCCTCGCGGCAGTGTAG